>JAJYUO010000035.1 GCA_021792485.1 Thermoplasmata archaeon | reverse complement strand
GCGGATCGTCCAATTCGCCCTGCCACCCGTCCGTGCGACCGAGGCGTGCCTCTGGTGCCGCCGGCCGCTTCGAAGGCACACAGCGGAGGCCAGGGAGCGTTGCGAGGCCACGTTCCGGGAGAAGGTCGAGTTGAGGGCTGTCGTTGCGGGCGGGAAATCCGGGGAGGCGGCCGCGTAAGCATGGGCGCGCAGACCGGGATCGCGTGGGCCGACTCCACGCTCAACTTCTGGATCGGGTGTCGGAAAGTGTCGCCAGGCTGCACCCACTGCTACGCTGAGAAGCTGGTGCGCGACCGGATGGGGAGGGTTTTCACCGAGGTCCGGCGGACGACCCCCGAGAACTGGGCGAAGGCGTACAAGTGGGATCGCGAGGCCGCCGCGTCGGGTGAGCGACGGTTCGTATTCACTTGCTCTCTCAGCGACTTCTTCATCGAGGAGGCGGACGAGTGGAGAGCCGATGCGTGGAAGGTCGTCCGCGACACCTCGCACCTGACGTGGCTCGTGCTGACGAAACGGCCCGAGCGGATCGCGGAGCACCTGCCCGGCGACTGGGGGGAGGGGTACCCGAACACATGGCTCGGAGTCAGCGGAGAGACGATGGCCCACATCGAAGCACGCGCCCCATACCTCGCGCAGCTACCAGCCGCCTTGCGCTTCCTGTCGGCCGAACCCTGGCTCGAAACGAACCCCCGGTCGGCGCTTCATCCGAACGGCGATTCACCGGACTTCTACATCGCTACGCTTGGCGTGTTCGACTGGGTGATACTCGGGGGCGAGAGCGGGGCCGCATGCAGGCCGATGAACGCCGAGTCGGCGCGCCTCGTTAGAGACGCCTGTGCGAGCCTGCGAATTCCATTCTTCTTCAAGCAGCTCGGCGGCCACCCGGACAAGCGGTCGCATGAGAAAGCGGTCCTCGACGGCAGGACGTGGACCGAGGTGCCGGTTCCCTGTCAAACGACGGAGGCACCGACGTGATCCCCCTCGTCCTCCTCGCCCTGATCATCCTCGCTTGGGTCGCCTTCCTCCCGAACGTCTACCTGATCCTCCGAGGATATCCATTCCTCGAGCGCCCGGCTCCCCGAGCCTCGACTCCACCGGAGAAGTTCATTATCCAGATCACCACCGTCGGCCGGTCCCCCGAGGTCGTAGACTCGATCCTCGGAGCAATCACGGCCTACTCCCTTCCCTTCCCCGCCGAGACATGGGTCGTCACCGAGGAGGGCGACGAGCACGAGTACCCGGCGACCCGGGTCCTCCGAACCCCGAAGGCGTACCGCACACCGAAGGGGACCAGATACAAGGCCCGCGCTCTCGCGTACGCCCGCGAGGTCCGCCGGGAACTCGGCCTCTTGACCCGAACGACCCGAATCCTGTTCCTGGACGACGACAGCCTCCCGTCTCGCGAGTACGTGGTCGCGGCCTACTGGGTCGGGGCGGACATGGCACACGGGTCGATCACGATCCGGCGCGCGCCGGGTGGGGGTATCATCCCCTACGTCGCGGACCACTACCGGACGGCCGACTGTGTGGGAACGTGCCCCCGCTACTGCTCGGCCGGGAAGGTCCGCGTGGTCCACGGGGAGGGGATGACCGTCACCGGCGAGGTCGAGCTCGTGGTCGGTTGGGACTGGGGGCAGGGGACGGTAGGAAACAAGGCCGAGGACCTGCTGTTCGGGAGGCGGGCGTGCCTCCTCGGATACTCGTACGCCTACATTCCCGAGCGGATCTACATCGTCTCCCCATTCACGATCCGCGAGCTCTACTATCAGCGCCGCCGGTGGCTGTGGAACGTCCTAAGCTCGTGGGCCGACCTCGACCCGTGGCAGCGGGTGTTCACTCTCGGCCGTCTCGGTGGCGGTTTCATCGGTATGATCGCCGCCGGCCTCACCCTCTACGTCCCGCTCGCGCACGCCTTCCTGCCCCTATGGCTGACCCTCAGCACGGCGAGCGGGACGGCCGCGTACTTCGGATTCTTCGCCTTCGGCGCGTGGCGAAACACGCGGAGCCGCGTCGAGGTCCTCAAAGCGCTATTGCTCGCGTGGCCGGCCTCAATCACCGAGGCGGCGATCATGGTCCTGTCGTTCGCCCGGCCCCCGCACGGGTTCCACGTGGTGAGGAAAGCGCTCCCGACCGCGTTGACCGCGGCGAGGCCGGCGAGCGGCGGGGCCGCAGGAGGAGTGTCGTGGCAGAGGTAGCGAAGCCGACGCGGATGACGGAGTTGACCCCAACTCCGCCCGGCCGACCCGCACAAGAGGAGGCCCCTTGACCCCCGACTTCTGCCCCATCGGCCATCTCCTCGCGCTGAGAGGCCCCCGTTGCCCGGCCCACTGTGGCCACGGCGACCACGGGTGCAGATCGCATGTGCGCCACGCCCCGTCGAGGCCGTGCCACAATTGCCTCCTCCCGATCCTTCACTACGGACCGCACGAGTTCGTCGGCCCGTGTCGGAGGAGCGCCTACCCGTCCGCGCCGTCTCCGGCGCAGGGACTGCCGGGGGAGGGGGTTGAGGCGTGACCGACCTATCGGCGAGCGGATACCGAAATCGAGGCGGTCGCATGAGCTCCCGGGTCGTCCACGCCACGGACCTATTCGCCGGTGCTGGCGGCACGAGCACCGGCCTCGCGCTCGCCTGCCGGGACATCGGGGCCGAAGTGGACCTGCTCGCGATCAACCACTGGGCGACCGCCGTCGCCACCCACTCCAAGAATCACCCGTGGGCCCGGCATCTCTGTCAGAAGATCGAGACCGTTGATCCGCAGGAGGCCGTTCCGGGCGGTCGTCTGAGCATCCTGGTGGCGTCGCCCGAGTGCCGGCACTTCTCGACGGCGCGCGGCGGCCGACCCGTCAGCGACCAGTTGCGGGCCTCGGCGTGGCACATCCTCCGGTGGCTCGAGCTCCTCGAGGTCGACTCCCTCCTGGTCGAGAACGTCCCGGAGTTTGAGGGCTGGGGCCCGGTCGGTCGTCGGGATCGGCCGATACATAAGCAGAAGGGAGAGACCTTCCGCGCGTGGCTTCAGGCGATTCGCAGCCTCGGCTACAACGTCGACCACCGGGTGCTCAACGCCGCCGACTACGGGGACGCGACCTCGCGCCGTCGGCTCTTCGTAGTGGCCCGCAAGGGGCGGAAGGCGATCGCATGGCCCCGGCCGCTCTACAGCCGCCGGGGGAAGACCCCGGGCACGAAGCCCTGGCGCGCGGCCCGAGAGATCATCGACTGGTCCCTGAAGGGTCGGAGCATCTTCGAGCGCGAGAGGCCCCTGGCTCCGCGCACCATCGCCCGGATCATGGAGGGCCTACGTCGGTTCGGAGGAGACGAGATCCGCCCCTTCCTCGTTCTCATGGAGCACGGTGGAGGAGTTCGAAGCATCGACCGCCCGCTCCCCACGGTCACGACGGCGCACGGGGGCTCTATGGGGGTCGCCGAGCCGTTCACGATCGGTGTCTGCGGAAGGAACCTGGCGCCCCTGCCCGTTGGGGATCCGCTCCCGACCCTCACGCACCGGAGCACACGGTGGCTGATCGAGCACGAGGTCCAGCCGTTCACGGTCACTACGGACCGGCCGAAGACGAACCGATCCCTGCCCCGGTCCACGGAGGAACCGATAGCGACGGTGGTGGCGAACAACGAGCGGATCGCGCTCGCCGAACCGTTCATCCTGAGCCAGCCGAGCGGCGGGGCGCCAAGGGGAGTCGGTGCCCCGGTCCCGACGATCCCCGCCGACGGGGCACACGCGCTGGCAGACGCCGCGTTCGTGCCGCCCCCGCTCGGTATCCGTGCCAACGGCGGAAAGGCGAACCCTCCGAGGAGTTCCGATGACCCGCTCCAGACCATAACGAGCCGGGGGGGCGGCCATGTCGTAGAGCCGTTCATCGTCCCGAACTTCGGGGAGCGGGACGGGCAGACCCCGCGGACGCACCCGGTATCCGAGCCCCTTCCGGCCGTCACAAGCCACGGCGCCGGCGGGCTGGTCGAACCATTCCTGACGACTTACTACCGGACTGGCGGGGTGTCCAGCGTCGAGGAGCCCACGCCGGTCGTCACTACGAAGGACCGAATCGCGCTCGTCCAGCCGGTAATCAACGGCAGAGCACTCGACATTCGGTTCCGCATGCTGGAGCCCCGCGAGCTCGCGGCCGCGATGGGCTTCCCGAAGGACTACGCCTTCACAGGGAACCGCACGGACGTGGTCCGCCAGATAGGTAATGCGGTCGCGGTCCAAACCGCGCGCTGGCTCTGCCTGTCGCTCCTGGGGGGAACGCCCGCGCAGCCTACATTGGCGGTTGCGGAAGCTTCGGAGGCGATGGCGTGAACAACCTCCCCAACGACCTAACGCCCGTGGTCCTGAGGGGGCACGTACTCGACGTGCTGCGCGAGCTGCCCGAGAACTCCGTGCAGTGCGTGATGACGAGTCCGCCCTACTGGGGGCTCCGGGCGTACGGGACCGAGCCTCAGGTATGGGGAGGCCGGGCCGACTGCGTACACGAGTGGGGAGCGACTGTAGCGCGACGCCGGCGCTCTGAGGCCGACGCGACGAGCGAGATCGAGTCCGCAAGTGTCGGAGGTCGAAACTACGACGCCCAGGGGGGCGAGGGCTGCCCGTGTGGCGCGTGGCGCGGCGAGCTGGGTCTCGAACCGACTCCCGAACTCTACATCGACCATCTTGCGACCGTCTTCGACGAGGTGCGGCGGGTGCTACGGGAGGACGGGACGTGCTGGGTGAACCTCGGAGACACGTACACGACGCACCCCGCCGGGCTAACGGGGCCCAAGCGGTGTAAGGCGAGCAGTCTCGCGAACAGGGACACGACGGGGGCGGAGCAGGCGGGGTCGTTCGACAAGCGCGTGTCAGGGGGACTGCCGGAGAAGAACCTCGTGGGGATCCCGTGGCGCTTCGCCTTCGAGGCCCAGCGGCGGGGCTGGTGGCTGCGGGCGGAGTGTATTTTCGCAAAGCCCAACCCTATGCCCGAGAGCGTGAGGGACCGCCCGACACGCTCGCACGAGCAAGTGTTCCTCCTCGCAAAGTCCGCGCGATACTTTTACGACGCGGGCGCCGTGCGAACCCCGATAAGCGACAAGACGTGGCCCGAGATCGGCACCTCGTACGCCGGTCAGTCGATCAAAGGCGACGGATACCGGAGGCACCGCGCCCAGGACCCGAGCGACGCGAAGCGCTCGATGATTCGCTCGCTCGAGCGGAACGCCGGTGCGAACCTCAGGTCCGTCTGGTGGATCGCGACGCAGCCCTATCCCGAAGCCCACTTCGCTACCTTTCCGAGCACCCTCGCCGAGACGTGTCTCCGCGCCGGCACGAGCGAGCGGGGCGCGTGCGCGGAATGCGGCAAGCCGTGGGTACGCATCGTGGACCTCGGCGAACCCGACGAGGGTTGGAAAGCCTCCTGCGGTGCCGACTCCGACGGTGAGTACCGCGGCGAAGGGACCAAGGGCTACGAGAACGCCGGCGTCCAGAACCCTTCTGACGTGAAGCGACGGACTCTCGCGGGGATGCGGACTCGGCTGACGGCGGGGTGGCGCCTCGGATGCGACCACATCGGTTCTACCGTCCCCTGCGTCGTCCTCGATCCCTTTTGCGGAAGCGGGACCGTCCTCGAGGTCGCGCGCGGTCTCGGACTGAGGTCGATAGGGATCGAACTCAAACCCGAGTACGTGAAGCTCGCACGGGAACGGTGTAGGGCCGACACTCCCGACCTCGCCAAGTGGACCGAGGAGGCGAAGGCGTGACCGGAGGTAGCACTTGAAGCCGCGGGGAAGCCCCCGAGCTTGTTCTGGAGAGGATGTCACCGCGGCCCGCGATAACGGGCCCCTGTGGTGCCTCCTCTCCGGCGGCAAAGACTCGGTTTGCGCCGCGCATTTCCTCGCCCAACGAGGGAGGCTCGCCGGGTGCGTGTTTCTCGACACCGGAATCGCACTCCCGGACACGCGACCGTTCGTAGAACGACTCTGCGAGAGCCAAGGGTGGGACCTCCTAATCTACCGCGCCCCCGCCTCCTACGAGGAGCTGGTGATGCGGTGGGGATTCCCAAGCGGGCCGGTCGGCCACTCTTGGGCCTACGGGTGGCTCAAGGAACGTGGTCTGATACAAGCCGTCAAGGAACTCGGCCACGAAGCGACTTTCGCCAGCGGAGCTCGTCGCAAGGAGTCCGCTCGCCGCGCTCGGACCATCGTTCGCGGGTTCCGGCACAACTATAGGATCCGCATCGAGAACCCAATCGTGGACTGGTCTACGCCTGACACTTGGAGGTACTTGCGCGAGAACGGGCTGGACGTGAGCCCTTCTTACGTGACGCTTGGGCGGTCCGGGGACTGCCTGTGCGGGGCGTTCAGCCAACGCGGCGAGGCTGACGTGATCCGACGCGCTTACCCTGCGGTCGCGGATCGCCTCGCGAGGCTGGAGGCGCGAGCTTCCGAGAAGTTCCCCTATCCGAAATGCCGGTGGGGTAATTCGAAGAGGTCGATAGGCGGTTTCACCGCGCTGAAGGGCCGCAGGACGCTCGAGGCCTTCGTTTGCGGAGGGGACTGCGCGGACGGGGCATCGGAGGAGGCAACGGCGTGACTGGAGGCGCCGCCCCTCCGCCCCCCGATAGCGGTGGGCAGCCACGCCGAGAGAAATCGATGAATCGCGCCGCCATCTACGCGCGCGTGAGCACGCAAGAGCAGTCCTGCGATCTACAGGTAGAGCGCCTTACCAATTGGGCCAAGACCCAAGAGTTCGAGGCGCTGGACGTGTACCGGGACGACGGGATCAGCGGCATCCTCGACAATCGCCCCCAACTCGACCTGCTTAGGTCCCGGCTCTCCGAGTACGGGACGGTCATCGTGGCGAAGATCGACCGCCTCGGTAGATCCACCGGGATGATCCTGCGATTCTGGGATGAGGCCGACGCGGCCAACGTCCGAATCGTGGTCGTCGACCAGGCCATCGACACCAGCACCGCGTCCGGCCGGCTACAACGCACCATGCTCGCCGCGCTGGCCGAGTTCGAGCGCGAACTCATCCTCGAGCGCACGCGCGGGGGCATCGCGCGAGCTCGAGCTCTCGGGAAGAAGTTCGGACGGCCGCGCGAGATAAGCGGCCCGATCGCCGAGGAGGTGGTGCACCGGAGAGCCGCCGGAGAGAGTCTCCGCCAAATCTCCCAGCGTATGGGCCTAAGGCTCGGAGCGGTCCGGTGGATCCTCCAGCGCGAGCGTGCGGAAAGTCCCCCCCGCCAAACCGCGACCGTGCCCACGCCGGAGACCCCCCCTCCCGCTTAGGGGTGTGCGGAAAGTGAAGGGTTTCAGCACACCCGAGCCGTCGGGTTGAACGGTGCCGCGTTAGCCACAACCGATCGGCCGGCCTCACCGGCCACTCAGCAGAACCCGACCCGGACGGGTCCGCACCTTAACCCGATCCAGAAAACCCGCCCACGGCCCCAGGATTGAGGCGCCGGAGGCGGGGTTTGGCGTCATGGAGCACTTTGGTGGGCCGCTCCGCCCTCCGTCCCAACGCTGGGAGGGGGGCCGCCTTTCTTCGCATGTTATGCACGCAGAGGGGTTTCGTCCGACAAATCTACTACTTTCGTCCGACAGAGGCTACACTTTAGCGCCGCCGCTGTCGGACGATTCGTCTGCCATCGGTAGGTCGGCGTATCCGTTGCAGCCGCTGTGCCGCGTCGTGGCCACCAACCCGGGTGCGGATCTCTTGACCCCGTGGTATTGGAAGTTGGCCCCGCACTTCTTACACGTGACCGTTATTCCGGTACGCTCCCACTTGCCCTTGCGGCCGGCGTCCACCTCTTCTTCGAGCAGGTCCCTACCATCGACCGCGGCATGAGCGTACCTCGACCAAGTGACGGCGATCGGCTCGTCCGCTTCGTATCGAGCCGTGTACTTCTCCAGCGCTTCCATGTCCACGTCCGGGTCGAACGAGGCCCGGCGGGTCGTGTCGCAGTAGCGATTCACCCGGTCGATATTGATGATCGTTTCCGGCATCCCCCGGCGCGGGCCATCGAGGTAGGTTACGTCCAATTCCCCCCTCTTGGCCTTGGTCATCCGGATCTCTATTGTGACCCACCCCCTCTCGCCCCTGGGAATCGTGTCGCTCTGGCGTGCACGGACCGCCGCCACGCCGATGTGCCGCATGGTAGCGAGGAACTTGTTACCCCAACGCCCCTCGAGGGTTGTCACCCCCATCGAGCTCCCATCAAGCCCGACTCCCGCCTCGTCCCGGATGAAATACATGGCGCGATCAGCCTGCTTTTCGCTCGCGAGTTCGAGCCTCTTATCCGCCAGCCACGCGAGGGATGTGCTCATGCGGTGGCTCTCGTATATCAGCCGTCCTTGCTCGGGGGTCAGGACCCGATCCTCCACGGCGGCCTCTACGTTCACCCATACGTTGGTGCAGACGGGGATGCCGAGCTGAGCGGACCGTATCGCCCACCATGCCAGCTTCTCACTCTTACCGGACCCGCTCGGGCCGATGAACTCCGCGATGCCCCCGGCCAGGTCCGCGCCTCCCTCGACCATATACGACACGAGCAGTTTTCCGGGGTCGTCGTGCTCGCGGACCACCCGCTTGTGTAGCCGCCCCGAGGACAGCAGCGCGGTACGTGACAACTGGTCGCTCCTCTCGCGCAGGTAGCGCCCGACGCTCAGCTCGCGCGCGAACTTGTACCGCTGGCGAAAGAGGGGATTTTCGATGAGTCTCGGGGTGCTCATCAGCTGGGTCCGGAACGCCTCCTCGCGCTTCGCGTCATCGATCGAGAAGCGGGTTCCGTCGCCGGCCATAGGGATATCGACTTCATCCTCCTCCACCAGCGCGCGGATCGTGTCGGTTCCCGCCTCCCCGGATATAGCGCGGAGCACCGCTCCGTCGGAGGCTTGCCGAGTGTCGGCCATGCTCCCGTCCTACGCCTCCCCCATCTCGGCGACCGCCTTCAGTTCGTCTTGGCTCGTATTGCGGTCGAGCGAGAGTTGACGCAGCCGGGCGTTGATTTCCCCCACCCGCCGCCGGATGTTCGCCTTATCCTCCTCGAAAGCGTCCGGCGATCGCGCGGCATGATACAAGAGGTTGAACCTCTCCTCTACCCCCTCGGCGACCCCGAGCTCGATCATCGGTTCGAGGTAGCGTTCCAACCGCTCGCTCTTCTCGAGGGCGAGCTGGAACCCCTCCTTGACCTCGAGGAAGATGTCGTGGTCGAGGAAGAAGTTGAGCGAGTTGAAGTGGATCCACGCGAAGTTGATGCGTAGCGGGAGCAGCTTGGGGGACTCGTCGTCCCACTCGATGGACTCGGCCAGGTAGGCGAGCTGGTTGTGGTAGATGATCGAGTTAGACAACCCTTCCGAGCGCACCTGCTGGAATATCAGCGGGGGGAAGCTGTAGGACTGGAAGAGAATAGACCCGCTCCGCGGGTCCTTGCCTACCACCAGCACGCGGATGCCCGGCTCGACATGGACCTTTCGCGTGTAGATCCAAATGATGGGGATCATCAGGGCGGTCGTGGCAACGGCCCACTCCCATCCGGCGACGATGAACGACACCACGAACAAGAGCGCGGCCACTCCGTACCCGGCGATCACGTCCTTGATGGTAGCCCAAGTTCCTGTGACCTCGCGCAGGGCTTCGACGTTCACGTCGCCCGATCCGCCGCCAGCTTCGGGGGCGTTGAGGACGGTGGGCGGTTTCGCAGGGGCGGGAGCGGGAGGCGGGGGCGCACTCTTCTTTCGACGGAACAAGCTCATTCGGCCCGCACCTCCCTCTTCGCGCGCGCCACCACCGTACGGTAGCTGACGAGCATCCCGATCGCCACGGCGAGGATCGCGGCGACGATCACGGACACGTTCGCGAGGACGAGCTGCTCCGCGCTGTAGATCAGCTGCGGGGGCGGCGACGAGTAGTACGTCGATACCCCGACCGTCAGCACGACCTCGCCGGTGTAGTGGTAGACCGCCCCACCGAGGATGACCTCGGCCGTCACCGGCGACCCCGTTACGTTGACCGTGAACGTCCGCTCTCCCAGGACGGTCCCGCTGACGAGTTGGAGGTCGCCCTCGTAGAGCGTGTAGTTGGCCGCGGGAGACGCGACCACCGTGACGACCCACTCCGCGTAGACGATCGCGCCCGTGGAGTTGTTAGGCACCGCGAGGTAGTTGGCTTGCCCCTTGTAGGTCGAGTAGATGGACACGTAGTTCACCGTAGAGGAAGCCGCGGACGGGACGAGACTCCCCG
>JAJYUO010000034.1 GCA_021792485.1 Thermoplasmata archaeon | reverse complement strand
GACGAGTCCGTTCGCGTGGTCGTTCTTGCCGGCAGCTCACCGGTGTTCGCGGCGGGCGCGGACATCGCCGAAATGGAGCGCAAGACGCCGGCCGAGGGCCTCGCCTTCGGCTTCGTCGGGCAGGATACCGCCCGCGCGATCGAGACGTTCCCGCATCCGGTGATCGCGCTGGTCGAGGGGTACGCGCTGGGAGGAGGGCTCGAAATCGCCCTCGCCGCGGACTTCATCGTGGCGGCGGAAGGAGCCCTGCTGGGCCTGCCCGAGGTCACGGTCGGAATCCACCCGGGGATGGGCGGCGCGAGCCGTCTCACCCGAATCATCGGGCGCGCGCGGACGAAGTACCTCGCCTACACGGGAGTTCCGGTCTCGGCCGAAGAGGCCGCACGGCTCGGATTCGTGGTCCGGGTCCTTCCCGCCGACCGGGCTCGCGAGGAGGCACAGGCCATCGCCGAGACGATCGCGAGTCGCGCTCCGCTCGCCGTTGCGTGGATCAAGGCGGTCGTCGACAACGGGATGGACGCATCGCTCCCCGCCTCCCTCGAACTCGAGGGCCGGTCGGCCGGACACACCTTCGGGACCGACGATCGACTCGAAGGGATGCGGGCGTTCTTGGAGAAGCGCCCGCCCAAGTTCCTGGGGAAATAGGGGGTCAGTAGGTACCGCTCGCGATAAGCGATCGGTAAGCTTCTGCCGTGAGAAGGGTCTCCCCCGGGATAGGTCCCTTGAGGCGGACCTTGAACAACCAGCCCTTTCCGTACGGATCCTGGTTGATCCACTCCGGATGGTTCTTGAGCTCAGAGTTCACCTCAATAACGGTCCCGTTCCCAGGAGCATTGACGTCCGCGACCGTTTTCACCGACTCGAGGGCGAGGGCCGAGGTCCCCGCCTTCGTGTCCTTTCCGACGGAGGGCAGATCGACGAAGACGATGTCGGTCAGCTCGGACTGCGCATGGTCCGTAATCCCGACCGTAGCGACGTCCCCTTCGATGCGGACCCACTCATGCGACTTCGTGTAGGCAAGATCTTCCGGCACCTTGGTTTCGGTCATGTTCCTAGATCCCAGCTCTCTTGGTAGAGCCGCTGGGCCTCCGTCGGCACATCGATCGCCACTCCAAAGGGCGCGAGAGCAGCCCGGGCGATTGCCCGATCGATTGCACGCGGGACCGGGTGGACCCGATGCGCCATCGTCGGTCCGTGCTTTGCGATGTGTTCCGCGCTCAGCGCCTGCAATGCGAAGGAGAGATCCATGATTTCCACCGGGTGGCCCTGGCCCGCGGCGAGATTGATGAGGCGACCGTCGCTCAAAAGGTAGACCTTTCGGCCGTCCGGCAGGTCGTACTGGTCCACGTTCGGGCGGACAGTGTGGTGGCCGACGCTCATCCCCTCGAGCTCGGTTCGTGCGATCTCGACGTCGAAGTGCCCGGAGTTCGCAAGCACGCAGCCATCCTTGATCACGCGGAAGTGCTCGCCGCGGACCACACCCGTCGTACCGGTGACGGTTACGATGATCTGCGCCTGAGGAGCCGCGTCGAGCATCGGCATTACCCGGTATCCATCCATCCGGGCCTCGAGGGCGCGAACCGGGTCGACCTCGGTGACGATCACGTCGGCCCCCATTCCCCTCAGTCTCGCAGCGACTCCTCGTCCGCACCACCCGTACCCGGCGACGACAGCGACCTTTCCCGCGATGAGGAGGTTCGTCGCGGCCGATATTCCGTCGATCGTCGACTGGCCGGTACCGTAGCGATTGTCGAAGAGATGCTTCATCTCCGCGTCGTTCACGTCGATCGCGGCGTACCGCAGCTTTCCCTTGCTCTCAAGCGCTCGGAGGCGAGTGACTCCCGTGGTGGTCTCCTCGGTCGAGCCCCGCAGGCGGTTGATCCCGCTCGGATCCGAGTGAACGAGCGCTACAAGGTCCGCGCCGTCGTCAATGATGACGTGGGGGTTCGCGTCTCGCATAGCGAGGATCCCAGCGCGGTAGTCCGCAACCGACTCACCCTTCACGGCGAGCGTGTCGACGCCCTCGGCCCGGAGTGCGGCGACGGCATCGTCATCGGTAGAGAGCGGATTTCCGGCCGCAAGGTGGACTTCGGCGCCACCGGCTTGCACCGCGAGCGCAAGCGCTGCGGTCTTCGCCTCGACGTGCAGCACCATCGAGACCACGAGCCCCTCGAATGGGCGCTCGGACTCGAACCTCTGGCGGATTGCCTCGAGGACCGGCATGTGGGCACGCGCCCACGCAACCTTCTGCTGACCCCGCGGCAGGTCACCCGGCATCCTGGGCCCGCCCACGCACACAGGTGTGGATATTTGGGTTGGTCGGTCTCCCGAAGCTATCGCCCGTCTCCGAGTCCGAGCGGATCATCCCCGACCACGCCCCGTCCTTGCGGAGCGGGGGGTCGCCCTTCGAGCCAGTCCCGATAGCTCTGGTACGCAGGCTGTTGACGCCACCACTTCCAGAACTCTGGCTCCGGGAAATCGTCGCCAAGATCACCATGCGCAGCGTCTCGGTAATGCTCGATGTGCTCGTGATAACCATCACGATCTGACACAGAACCCGGCCGATTTGGTCTGTTCGCCGGAGTCCGACTACACGCTGGACAAGCGGCGACGCCGGCCGGTATTGTGCCCCGACACTGTGGACAGGGGGCCTCATCGCGGTCGAAAATTGTCCCACAAATCGAGCACTCCGTGTCGGCCAGAGGTACTGTTGATCCGCACTCACTGCACTCGAGAGTGCGAGACCGTCTCGTGCGTGTCACAAAAATCACGGCAACGATACCAGCACATACCGCCACAATCGTGATCAAGGCAATCCATGGGAACGGGGTGCTGTGGACTGCGAGCGGTACGAGGGAGAAGGTGCCCGGAAGCGCGTAAGGAGGCGAAGTGGCACTATTAAATGACGCCTCGGCAACAAGGTCGTATAGGGTGCGTTGGGTTAGGAGGTCACCAAGAAGTCCGTAATTGAGGACGAAGGAGCCGTTCAACGCAAGAGCCCTCGCGACAGTGATTGGCGACCCTCCGCCCAACGGAATCGCGTAGAGTGTTATGGTCGCCAAACCGCTTCCGTTGAAATTGACCGATCCAATAGAAGAGTAGTTCTGCGAGGTAGAGAGGAGGCTCGGAGGGGCGGCGACGTCAATCAATCGAATTTCCGAAGGTTGGATCCCGAGGGTTTGGTTATCCACAACTCGTCCTCCGTCTAGCAGCACTGGGCCCCCGTTCCATTCAACGATGATTTCCGCAGTTGCGTTGAAAAAGCCACGAAGACCAACGGCAGCTTGAGTCACGGTCCAATTCGTCGAGACAATCAAGCTCCCATTGTGGGGGATGGACACCGGCATGTAAGTGGGCGAGAGCACTCTACTGATCAATCCGAGCGAACTGTTGACCACAAGTATGGACTCAGTCACATTCTTGACGTACGCGACGCCTACATTTGTGAAAACTGCCTCTATCCAAATTGTCTGCCCGATTCGAACAGAGTCGCTACTTGAGCCATCCTCGATGTATTCAGTCGACGCCTCTCTCAGAGAGGCAACTGGCTCCGAGAAAGTTCCATTTAGTGAAAACATGGAAGAGGTGACTGTGTTGAAGGTCGCTTCGACAAAAAGAGCGTATGAAACTCCAGGAACAAGCAGCGAGCCGGGGGCAACCAACTTCAGAACGAATGTTGAATTGTCTGAAGCTGCTTCGGCCAGCCGGATTGAAGCTCCACTGCGCGTCCCCGGCTCAGCGATTAGAGAAACCTCAGCGCTCCCTGTGCCATTAAATGTGATCTTCCCGGGTAGCGTATAGTTGCGATTGGGATAGAGAGTTGCGGGCGGAGCGGACACTTCTAAAACTCGGACGATCGATGGAAGTATTGTAATCTGGACGGTCAGGGAGACCGCCCCTCCATTTACTAGACCCGGCCCTCCGTTCCACTCAAGGGTTAGAGTAAGGTTGGCAGCCTCTACGCCGTGAAGACCGACGACTGTCTGATTGACCGTCCAATTCATGTGAAGGGGGAGCGCTCCATCGGCGAGCACATGCACAACTGTCAACGGAATTGTACTTACCAGTCGACTGAGATTGATTGCGCTGTCACTGAACTCAAGGGTCCCGGAAACATTGGAGACAGTCGCTGCCCCTTGGTTAACTACAACGACACTCAGCTCGAGCGTCTGGCCAACTCGCACCGAGTCAACTTTAGCGGCTCCAACTGAAAGCTTGAATTTTGAAATGTTCAGCGAACTCGGTGGCTCAGAAAATGTTCCCGGCAAGATGTACTCAGGAGAACTTCTGTTGTTAAACGCGGCTTGGATCACTAGGTGGTAAGACAATCCGGGAGTCAATTCAGGCCCGAGGTCACCGAACTCGATTGAGAACGGACCGCTGGCCGCAAGAGCGGATCCTAAGGCGATGGTGGTGGTGTTTGAGGAACTTGGAACGGCTGAAAGAGTGACTAATGCGGGACCGGTCCCATTGAAGTATATGGTGCCGGCGACTGAGTAGTTCTTGGTAGGGTAGAGAACTGACGGAGGACCTGAAACGTTAGTTAAGTCGATCCTAGACGGTCTAATGGTGAAGGGGGCGGAAGTAAACACTCTCCCGCCGTTCAGGAAAGCCGGTCCTCCATCCCACTCAACACTTTGGTTCAGCGAGACGTTCTCAGTTCCATGCAGACCAACGGTCGCCTGAGCTATTGTCCAGGTTTCTGATAGCATGTAAGATTCCATGGGTCGAAGTGACAGTGTAACAACGCCAATGGAGGCGACGACGGCATGCAGTCCTATGGCCGAATCCTCAAGTTCGAGAGAAGCGGAGAGATTCCATGAGGCTGCAGGACCGATGTTCGTAACCTCTACACGCGACTCAACCGTGTCACCAATGCTTGCATTTGCTGAGGGTAGGTTGCCCACAAGATAGGTATCAGCAACAATTGTAAGGGCGCTTGAGTAATTTGGAAAGTAGGCGACGGGTGCGACATCCATCGAGGGCCGATCGAGCCCCTCTGGGTAAGGCGTAACGTTCCAAGTGAGTGCCTTGGGGAGCATTCCCGGGATCAAAGGGTCTATCGATATGGTATAGTTTCCAAGAAAGACAGGGCTCTCATCGTGGGCCATTTGATCCGCAGCCAAGAGCAATAGGGCATTCCCCTCTTCGGGCCCCGATGAGTCGGTTTGACCGTAGTTCCCAAATCCTTGTTCCGTCGAGACCCATTTGACATAGTTGGCCAACGTCGGGCTCAACTGTCCGAGATCGTTTGCTTCATTCGTCGAAGTGTTAGTCTCTGTCGAAGCAGCAAAGGCAGATACCGTCGCGTTCGCTATGGCGCCTCCCGGCCCGGTAGCACAGAATTTTGCCCAGCGGTATGTGATGGCCTGACTTCCAGAGCCAAGTGAAATTGCGGAAGCACTACTTGTCTTCGGAGAAGTCGGAATTGACAGATTGGCGAGTAAAGCCTCGGCTCCGGAGTTGAGACTCAGCTTTGTGGATTGCCACGGCGCACCCTGCGAGTCTGCTAGCGATGTCAGGTTCCAGTTCACATCAAACGCTGAATCAGCTGAGATTAGCGTCGTGCCCGTGCCTTCGAACGTGAGGTTGTAACTCACGTCGGCGCCGAAAAGGAATCTGGGATCGCTGATAGTAGCCGTTGAGGAGCCAACTTCGGTCTGAAGGAATCCTACCGTAAGTGTAGATTGTGACCTGCCGAAGGAAGCTGTCGAGTTAAGCAGGCCTCTTGTCCCAACTGCCCCTATCGCGGCCCGGAGCGAGGGCGGTAATCCTAGTACAGCGACACTGTTCGTTCCCCCTGATAGAGGGAAAAAGCCAATGTCAAATTGCTCTCCATCGAACCCAATCGTAACATTTGTCGTGACTGAACCAGCCGATGTAAAGTTGAATTCAAGGTACGCCGCAGTCAGGTTCACGGGGTTGAGAAAGTCCTGTATTAGGTCCGTTGCACTGCTGGGCGTCTCGAAGTCAGAGAGATTGAAGCTGGTTGAAGGAGAGATGGTGAAAGTAGACTGGTCGATGATGGGGAGTAAAGCCGGAGATCCACTCGCTGAGAAATTGTCCGCATACACGTTGTCAAAGGCACTAGCGAATGCGACGACGTGTGCTCCATTCTGTGCGAGCAGGTCGGGAGCATAGGACGTGTCTTGTGTTATGGATGGTGGTAGATTCATATCGCTAACGAGCGGGTTCGACGTTACAGTTGACTCATTTAGAAGAAATTGCGCGCTCGATCCAACAAGATTTATCCACCCCGGAAATTCAAAGCTAGAGCCGTAGAGTGACAATGTGCCGGTAACAGTCACGTTGAACTTGATGTAAGGATTAGAGACATTAGTGTCAGTTGTCAGGACGGAACGTACGAAGTTCACACGACCCCCATCATACAGCTCTGAGAGCTCAGACAGCTGATTACTCAAACCCGCTCCCGGCGCCCCAATTGACTGGGCGACAGATATCGTGACGTTCTGAATCACAAGAATGCCCCCTGAATCGATAGTGACGTTTCCATGAACGTAGAAGGTTGAGGAGACGCCAGTCCCGTTGATCCAGCAAGTCTCTCCAGGCGTGACCACGATTGGTTGCGTCAACCCCGCCGTGCACGCTTCCTCGACCGCCGGGACGTCGGTCGACCTGCGTCGTTGTCCGATCACAGCCGAGGTGGTGGCGGAGCCGGGTTTGAGCAGAGGAACAACAAAGGAAGTGACCAGGACGATCACGAGTGCGACGGTCGTCACCGCCGACCCGACCCGGGGTTGGGGCCGTGGGATCGACCGTCGCCATCGAACGGCCGACCGCCGCATCGACGGGCTACGTTTCGGGAAGCGTTATCACCACTTTCCCGAACAGGTTCGGGGCATCCAGCCGCCCGAACGCTGTGCGGGCATCCTCGAACGGATAGACCGAGTCGATGATCGGCCGCAATCGCCCGGCATCCAGCTCGTGCAGCATCGCCGCGAACTCCGATCTGCTCGCCATCGTGCTACCGCGGATGGACGCCTGGCGCCAGAACAGGGTCCGCAGGTCGATCTCCGCCTTTGGGCCGGCGGTCGCGCCGATCACGACGACCCTCCCCCCACGGGCGACCGCCTGCAGGGACCGCGAGATCGTCGCGGAACCTACCGAGTCGAAGACGAGATCGATGCCGCGCTTGCCGCTCCACTCCCAGAGGACCCGGTCGAGTGGGTGAGCTTCATCGAACGTCAGCCCCGCGTCAGCCCCGAGGGAGCGGGCCCGTTCCGCCTTCGCGGCCGACCTCGAGACGACCGCAACACTCGCCCCTCGGAGCTTCGCGATCTGCGCGGCCGCCGTCGCGACTCCTCCGCCCGCCCCGACGATCGCCACCCGCTCCCCGGCCTCGAGCGCTCCCACGGTCAGCAGCGCACGCCACGCCGTCTCGAAGACGAGCGGGGCCGCAGCCGCCTCAGGGAATCCGAGCGCCCCGGGGATCGGGTAGACGTTGCGCGCGGGAACCAGGACGAACGGCGCCGCACTTCCTTGCGTGTGCTCGCCGAGTATCCGGTAGTTGCGGCAGAGCGAGTCCTGACCGCGCCGACATTGTTCGCAGGTCCCGTCGGAGAATCCGGGGTTCACGAGGACCCGATCGCCGACGCGCACGTTCGTGACTTCGGGCCCGATGCGGTCGACGATCCCGCTCGCGTCCGAGCCGAGCACGTGGGGTCGGTCGATCGCAACTCCCGGGATCCCGTGAAGCGTGAAGAGATCGAGGCGGTTGAACCCGGCGGCCCGGACGCGGAGCCGCACCTCGTCGTTTCCCGGGACGGGTTCTGGGACGTCGACGAACGTGAGCCGGTCGGTCCCTCCGTGCTCCTCGAATCCGAAGGCGCGCATCAGGCTCTCCCCGCCGTCAGCGACCAGCGGGTCCCGTGCGGACCGTCCTCCAGCCGCACACCGGCCGCAGCAAGCTCGTCCCGAATCCGGTCCGCTTCCGCGTAATCGCCGCGGTCCCGGGCGCGTGCTCTCGCCGCGATCGCCGCGCGGACGACGGGATCGAGCGCGGTACCCGCGGGCGGGCCCACGTCCGCAAACAACCCGAGTACCGTCTCGCCCCATTGGTAGGGGGCCGCGAGCGTCTCGAGCGCGCCGAGAGAGAGGGAGGAAAGGTCGCCCAGCTCGAAGACCGTCCGCGCCCAGACAAAGAGCGTTGCGACCGCTTCCCGCGTGTGGAAGTCGTCCGCCAGTTGGTCGTCCATCTGTCGCACGGTCCGCTCGCTCTCGCTCGCGACGGCCTCGGCGAGCTCCGTCCCCTGGGTCGACGCCGAGGCGCTCGCTCGGAGGATTCGCGAGTACGGCTCGCGCAGCCGCTCGTAGGCCTCTCGCGCCGCCTCCAGGCTCTCGCCCGGGGTGAAGTCCAGCGGACTGCGGTAATGGGCGTTGAGATAGTAGAAACGCAGGGGCATCGCCCCGAACTTCTCCACCGCCGTTTCGAGCGAGGCGACGTTGCCGAGGGACTTCGACATCTTCTCGCCGGACATCATCAGTAGCCCGTTGTGCATCCAGTACTGGACGAGGGGAGAGAGTCCGGAGGCGCCCTCGGCCTGGGCGATCTCGGCCTCGTGGTGCGGGAAGATGAGGTCGAGGCCACCCCCGTGCAGATCGTACTGCGGGCCGAGGAGCCGACCCGTGATCGCCGTGTCCTCGATGTGCCAACCCGGCCGGCCCGGTCCCCAGGGGCTCTCCCAGCTCGGTTCGCCCGGCGTCGCCGCTTTCCAGAGCACGAAATCCTCGGCGGAGCGCTTGCGGCGGTCGACCTCGATCCGGGCTCCCGGGCGCAACGACTCGATCTTCTGACCCGAGAGCTGGCCGTAGGCAGGGAACCGGCGGACGTCATAGTAGACCGAACCGTCCTCCGCCCGGTAGGCGAATCCCCGGCGCTCAAGCTCGGCGATCTGTTCGCGGATTTCGGGGATGTAGTCGGTCGCGAACGGGTAGAGATCCACGCTTTCGATGTTCATCGCCGCCTGGATCCGCCTCCAGGAGCGAAAGTGCTGGGCCGAGAGCTCGAGAGGATCGACGCCCAGCTCGGAAGCCCGGTGGATCACCTTGTCGTCCAAGTTCGTGACGTTCTGGACGTAGAAGACGCGGTAGCCCCAGTGACGGAGCGCCCGCGCGACAACATCGAAGACGACCGCGAAGCGGCCGTGGCCCAGGTGCGCTTCGTCGTAGGGGGTCAGGCCGCAGACGAACATTCCGACCCGAGGCGGGAACCGAGGCTGGAACAGCCGGGTCTCCCGGCTCATCGAGTCGTAGAGCCGGACGCGTCGCATCCTCTACACCCGTCGCAGGGCTTGTCCTACGTCGTCCGCGAGATCGGCCGGATCCTCGATGCCGCAGGACAGGCGGATCAGGCCATCCTTCACACCGCGCGCACGCCGGATCTCCGGCGGCACGCTCGCGTGCGTCATCGACGCCGGGTGGTCGGCGAGCGACTCCACTCCGCCAAGGCTCTCGGCAAGCGTGAAGATCTTGAGCGCGCGGGCGAACCGTCCGGCCGCGCCGGCGTTCGCGAGTTCGAAGCTAACCATCCCCCCGAATCCGCTCATCTGCTTCCGTGCGATCCGATGCTGAGGGTGCGACGCGAGGCCCGGATAGTACGTGGCCCGTACCTTCGGCGAACGCTGGAGGACCTCCGCGACAGCGCGGGCGCTCTCCCCGTGAGCTCGCATCCGGATTCCGAGCGTGTGGATCCCGCGGAGGACGAGGAAGCAGTCGAAGGGGCTCGGCACCGCGCCGACCGTGTTCTGGAGCCACGCATAACCGCGCGCCAGCCGAGGATCGCGGAACACAAGAGCCCCCCCTAGGACGTCCGAGTGTCCGCCGAGGTACTTCGTCGTCGAGTGAAGGACGATGTCGGCCCCGAGTTCCAGCGGGCGCTGCAGCGCGGGAGTCGCGAACGTGTTGTCGACCGCGACGCGCGCGCCGGCCGCGTGGGCCCATCGGGAGATGGTGGCGATGTCGGAGACCTTGAGCAGAGGGTTGGTCGGGCTCTCGATGTAGACGAGGTCAGTCCGGGCCCGGGCGAGCGCGGCACGGACCAACTCGATGCGCGTCATGTCCACAAACTCCACATCGACTCCGAACTTGCGGTGGTGGTGGTCGAGAAGGCGCCACGTGCCACCGTAGACGTCGTCCATCGCCACGATGCGCTGACGGCTGCCGAACGACTCGACGAGGGTGACGAGGGCGCCGAGACCGCTCGAGAACGCGAGCCCG
>JAJYUO010000033.1 GCA_021792485.1 Thermoplasmata archaeon | reverse complement strand
CGGCAATCCAGTAACCCGGGATGGTGAAGACGATCGTGATCAGCGCCGCGTACTCTTCGGCAACGATGAGATGTTGGACCGCCGTGAGACCGGGCGAATAGGTCAGGCTGAGCGCGCTGATCAGGGACGTGACGTAGATGCAGGTCCCGTACAACGACATGACGAACAGGAACCAAGAGACCGCCGTGCCCAAGATTAGCGGCCAGTAGCGCGTGAGGAAGCTGCCGTAGGAGCCGCGCGAGCCCCGGACCCGAGGGGCGGTAGCGGCTACATCCACGCCCGTAAGGTTGCCGACAACGCGCGCCGTCTCCTTGGCCTTTCCCTCTACATGGAGCGTGTACCGGGGGGTCTCGGGAAGTCGGCGGCGCCAGAAGTACACGGCCGCCGCTGGGACCGCGCCGGCTCCAAGGAGGATGCGCCAGACCAGGTCCAGCGAGTGCGGGAAGGCGTACAGAAGGCCCAAAGCAAGGACAACCCCGCTCAGGAGCCCGAACCCCTGCATCGCGAAGACCGTGCCAACGAGCCGACCCCGGCTCTTCACGTTCGAGTATTCGCTCATGATAGTCGAGCTCATCGGGTAGTCACCGCCGATGCCCACGCCGAGGACCAGGCGGAAGATGATGAGCGCAGCGAAGCTCCACGCAAGGGCCGACATCACGGCCCCGAAGACGAGAATCAGCATCTCGACGCCATAGATTGTCTTCCGTCCGAGGAGGTCGCCCAGACGGCCAAAGACGAACGGACCCACCGCGGCTCCCAAGATCGCGGACGCGCCGAGCAATCCCAGGCCGGTGATCGGGGCTACCGTGCCAAAGAACGGAACATTCACGAGCACCCCGGGGATCGCGAACGGCTGGTAGAACGCGAACATGGCCACCAGGACACCGATGACGAACAGGTCGTAGGCATCGGTGAAAAACCCCATCCCAGAGATCAGGACGGTCCTCCAGTGGAAACGACTGACTTTCGCGTCGTCCAGCGGCCGCAGGATCGACCGCTCGACACTCTCGTTCGGTCGCGACGCACTCATCGGCCTTCCCAGCCCGGGCGCAGGGATAAAGAGTTAGTCGATAGCCTATGTACTTCTATGCTGGCAAACATACTCGCATGTATTCTCCATCGCCGCGCGCGCACCGCATGGCACAGACGGGTCCGGCCCGCAGCCGCTCCTCGGATGGGCCTTCTCTTGCCTCACGAAGCGAGACAAGAGAAAGGCTCCTCGGATGGGCTCGGCCGGATTCGAACCGGCGACCTTCGCTGTGTGAGAGCGACGTCGTAACCGCTGGACCACGAGCCCGCGCGACGCCCCGATTTGCCCCGACGGTTAATAGGTTCATGCCGGGACGGCGAGAAGGAGGGGGACGAGCAGGCTCGCGGCCACGGTCAGCACCAGCCCGGAGGCCAGAGCGAGCGATGCCGCGTCGGGATCTCCGAAGTTCACCACGAAGTAGAGCGTCGTATCCATCGACGTCGCACCTCCCATCGCGGTCACCCCGTCCCCTCCCAGCCGGCGGCCGAGCGCCGGCGCCAGGAGCATCGTGAGGTTCTCCCGAAGGAAGTTCGCGAGGAAGGCGATCAGACCGAGGGTGGCCCCCACGCTCGCCGCGACAAGGGGACCGTCCAGGGAGTACCAGCCGAACCCGAACGTGATCGCGAGCGACGATCGCAGCGCGAGGCCCGTGGCAGCGGTGTAGGCTCCTGCGGCGACAACCGCGCCCAAGAGAGAGGCGGCAACGGGAACCCAGACCCGGGCCAGGGACTTCCACAGCCACCGCAGGCCCAGGCCGACGAGGAAAAGGAGCAAGTAGAGGGCGTCGGTGATACCGCTCTCTGCCGGAACGCGCACGGCCGAGGCGATCGCGTATCCGAGGACGAGTGCGACGATCAGTGCGACGGAGAACCACGCCGAAGCTCCGCGAGCCACCGCGGTTGACGCGGGCGCGCGCGATGGGGCTCGTGCGGGGTGGATCAGGACCGCGAAGGCGATCGTACAGGCCACGATGAGGACGGCAAACCCGAGGCCGAGCCCGATCGCGCCGGGAAGATCGGAGGACGGTACGCTGGCGAGCGAGGCGCCGAGGAAGAACACTAGAGCGAGGATCGTCGCGTGCGTCGCTCGTGCGATCCACACGGTCCGTGGGCGTAGCGCCCAGCCGAGCAGGATCCCCGCGCCCAGCGCTACGTAAAGGAACGGGTCGATGTCCACGGGCGGTTCACTTCGCCCATCGCGAGATCGGCGTAGGGCGGCGGTGACCCGCGCGGGAGGTTCGGCGGACCGTCTCGTCCCGGTGCGCACCGTAGCTGACGTAGTCTACGGACACACCCGTCTCCTTCTCCACGAAGGCAAGGAACTCCTGGAGTTCTGCGGGAAGCGCGCGAGCGCCTTCCCGCCGGATGCGTTCGGCGAGTCGAGGATGGAATTCGGGCCAACCCGGCCGGCGTTCGTAGACGGGCGTCAGGCCCGCGTAGTCGTCGATCGCGGTGGGCGGTCGATCGGTCCAGCGGGTCCCGTCGGATCCGACGTAGGCCGTGCAGACCGGCACCGACTCGAGGCCGCCGAGGACATCGACCTTGGTGATCGCCAGCGACGTGAGACCGTTGAGGCGCGCGACGTAGCGCAGGAGCACGAGATCGAGCCAGCCGCACGCGCGGGCTCGTCCGGTCGTCGCGCCGCGTTCTCCGCCGACCCGTTGGAGGTACGCCTCCTCCTCCGCCTCCGCGCGCGTCAGGAACGGTCCTGCCCCGACGCGGGTTGCGTAGGCCTTGGCGACGCCGATCACCTCGGTCACGCACTGGGGCGGAAGCCCCGCGCCCACGAGGGCGCCGGCGCTGGTCGGATGCGAGCTCGTGACGAACGGATACGTCCCGAAGTCGATGTCGAGAAGAGCGCTTTGGGCGCCTTCCAGGAGGATCGGCTCGCCGCGCTCGAGCGCTCCAAAGAGCATCGGATCGACGTCGCGGATGTACGGAGAGAGGCGTTCCCCTGCGTCGAGGAGCGAACTCTCGAGTTCGGCGCGCGGCGGAAGACCCGGAACGAGCCGCTTGCGCTCGTAGAGCATGTCCAGGCGAGCGCGCAGGGTATCGAGGTGGCTAAGCTCGCCGTAGCGGATCCCCCAGCGGCCGTACCGATCGGCATACGCCGGGCCGATGCCGCGCCCGGTGGTGCCGATCCCGCGGGCCGGGTCCTGACGCGCGCGCAGCGCGTCCTCCCAGGCATCCTCGACCTCGTGGATCGGAAGGAGAACGTGGGCCCGGTCGCTGATCACGAGCTCCCCGAGCAGGAGCTTCTTCTCCTCGAGCTCGCGCATCTCGTCCAGCACGCGCATCGGCTGGACAACCATCCCGGGTCCGCTGATCCCGGTCACGCCGCGTCGGAGCACCCCGACCGACAGCTGGTGGAGGACGACGGAAGCTTGGGTGAGGCGGATGCTGTGACCCGCGTTCGGTCCCCCTCCCGTCCGAACGACGTAGCGGGCATCCGCGGCGAGGTAGTCCGTGATCTTTCCTTTCGCCTCGTCCCCGTACTGGGCGCCGATCACGATGCGGACCGTCATCGCGTTGCCTCGACCACGAGGGAGGCCCCTGGCTTGAAACGGGTTGCGGCGACGCGCCGCGGCGTGTCACACCCGCGCGCGGTCTCCATAACTGTAAATCCCGGACGATAGTGCCACTCGAAATGGTAGCTCGCCGGGTCGGCGAGGTGGAGATCTCGGGCATCCGTCGGATGTTCGAGGCCGCGCGTCCCGACTGCATCAATCTGGGCTTGGGAGAACCGGATTTCGATCCTCCCGCGGAGATCGTCGCCGCCCTTGCCGACGCGACGCGCAATGGGGCGAACCACTACGGGCCCACCGCGGGCCTGCCCAAGCTGAGGTCTCTCGTAGCGGGGCTGTACACCGACCGTCTTCCCTCGACGACCGGAGACAACGTGATCATCACATCCGGAGGATCCGAGGCACTGATGGCCTGCGCCCTCGCCCTGTACGATCCAAACGACGAGGTCCTTGTACCGGATCCCGGGTTCGTCCTATACGCTCCGCACGCGCGCCTGGTCGGTGCGCGCCCGGTCCCGTATCCCCTCACGGAGCGCGACGGCTACCTGCCCCGGATGGAGGAGATCGAGCGCCGCATCACATCCCGAACGACCGCGATCGTAGTGAACAGCCCGTCGAACCCGACGGGCGCGGTGTTCCCGCGCGCGACGGTCGACGGGATCATCGACCTCGCGGAACGACACAACCTCACGATCGTGTCGGACGAAGTCTACGATCGCATCACCTACGAGGCGCCGGCGACGTCGTTTTGGGGTCGTACCGATCGCGCGGTCATCGTCAACTCGTTCTCGAAGACCTTCGCCGCCACCGGCTGGAGGCTCGGGTTCGTGGTCGCGCCGCGGGCGCTGGTCGGTCCCATCGGGAAGATCCACTACCACATCATGGCCTGTCCGTCGACGCCCGCGCAGCAGGCGATTTTGGTGGGCCTCGAGACGGGGTTCGGCGCGATGCGGGCCATGGTCCAGGAGTTCCGCGGACGCCGGGACCTCGCGATGCGCGAGCTCGCGCGCGTTCCCGGCATGCGCTGCGTTCGTCCGAGCGGCGCGTTCTACATCTTCCCGGCCTTCGACTGGCCCCAGAGCTCCGTCGAGGCTGCGATGGGCCTGCTGGAGGCCGGGTTGATCACCACTCCGGGCGACTCTTTCGGCTCTCGAGGAGAGAGGCATCTGCGGCTTTCCTTCGCGACGTCCCGCGAGAACCTCGCGAAGGGCCTCGCCATCCTCACGCGATACGGGGAACAGTTCACCTCGCGGTCGTCGATGCGGGCCCGACGCGACCGGTGAGGACCTCGGCGTAGATCGCCTCGATGCGGTCGACGAGCGCATCCCAGGTATACCGCGGCGCGACGACCTCCCGCGCGTGCCGTCCCATCGCCGCGCGACCTTGAGGATCGGCCCACAGCGCCCGCAGCGCCTCGGCAAGAGCCGAATCGTCGTGGGGGGGCACGAGCCGTCCCACCTTCCCGTCCTCCACGAACTCCGGGATTCCGCCGACCCGAGTCGCCACCACGGGCGTGCCCTGGGCCATCGCGTCCAGGAGAACGAGTCCGAACGCTTCGTAATAGCTCGGCAGGACGAAGATCGCGGCGTCCCTCAGAGCGCCGGCCACCATCGCATCGTCCGCAAGATAGCCGATGCGGTGCACTCGGCCCTCGAGATCATGGTAGCGGACGCGACGAACGACCTCGGCCTCGGCACCTCCGTCATCGCCGATCAGAACGAGAGAGAGGCCCGGAGCTTCCGGGGCGATCCGAGCGAAAGCGTCTACCAACGTGCCGAGCCCCTTGTTCGACGCGAGTCGCCCCACGTACAGGATGAACGGACCCGGCACGCCGTACGTCTTCGCGAAGGTCCCCGGAGCGACCGGGGAGGGGAACGGGGTGAACCCAGGAGGCACGACTCGGATTGGGGGCAGGGGAAATCCCAGGCCCGCAAGGAGTCGCTCCTCTTCCCGACTCTCAACCAGAAGGCAGGCCGCGTTCGCGAGAGCCGGACCACCGATGCGTCGATCGTAGAACGCGCGCAGCTCGTGGCGCAACCGACCGCCGTGAATCGAGGAGATCGGGTGGAAGTGCGTGGCAAGGACGAACGGCACCCCGCGCCGGCGACGGTGTCGGTCCGCGATGCGCACTTGGTGGGTTCCGTACGTGTGCACGTGGACGATTTCGGGGTTCGCCCGTTTGAGCGCGCGCCCCAGACCGCGAAAGAACGGATAGTGGAGCTCGCCCGGCAAGCTCCAGACCGGGAGGCGATCGATCGCGCCGAACGGGGTCGCCTCGTGGCGCGGGACTCCGCCGGGAAGGCGCTCCCAGGGAAACTCGCGACGCAGGTCGCTCGTGAGGACGCGAACCGTGTGGCCCCGAGCGCCAAGGCGGGCGGAGATCTCTTGGACGTGCCGCTCGACCCCTCCCGGGCCGGGAGGGTAGCGCGTCGAGATCTGCGCGATCCGCACGATTCCGGCGCTACGCCGCCAGGCGCATCGTCATGAGTCGCTGGGCGTACTTCTTGAAGACCTCGGTCGCCCGTGCGACCGCCTCGATCTTCACGTACTCGTTTGCTTGGTGGGAGAGTTCCTCTTCGCCCGCGCCGTAAATCGCCACCCGGGGATTCACGAGGGAATAGTAGACGGCCTCCGAGGCGTGTACGAGCACCGTTCCCTCGGCGCCGGAGATCTCCTGGAGGAGCTTGATGTGCGGCGACGCCACGTCGATCTGTACCGAGGGCATCGCGACGAGCCGACGGAGCGTGAACGGGGTCTTGATCCGCCTCAGGTGCTCCTCGATCTCGTGGTAGAGCTGGTCGGGGGAGTACGGGGGGGGAAAACGGATGTCGACCTCCGCGGTCGCCTTGTTCGGGACGACGTTCAGTCGGGTGCCGCCATGGAACGTGCCGAGGTTCATGGTCACGGAGCCGAGCTCCGGGTGCGCGATCCGTCCCTTGAACGACTCGAGGCCACGGACGATTCGCATCATCTTCGTGACCGCGTTGTCGCCCAGGTGAGGCATGGCGCCGTGCGCCGCCTTCCCGCGGGTCTCGATCGCGATATCCAGCACGCCCTTCTCCGCGTGCGCGACGCGCAACCCGGTCGGCTCGCCGACGACGACCGCCTTGGCCCGGCGCACCGGAAGGGTCTTCGACAGGGCCATGGCTCCCTGCATCGTCGTCTCTTCGTCGGTGGTGAAGGCGAGGACGACCGGGATCTTGCGGGTCGTGAGGTCGGCCGCGGCCTGCAGCATCGCGACGATCGTCCCCTTCATGTCCGCCGCCCCCCGTCCGTACAGGCGGCCGCTCGCGATCTGGCTTTGGGAGAAGCTCCAGTAATCGCCGATCGGCGGCGTGTCTAAGTGCCCCGAGAGCACGACTCCGCTCTGGCCGTACTCCGCAAGGAGCGCCGGCGCCTGGGCGTCGCCGAAGAGGGTGTTGCGCATGTGAATCTGGTCCGTGAACGACTGGACGTAGTCGAGGATCTCCTGCTTGTCGGAAAGCGGATCGCTCGGGATCTTCACGAGCTCCGCCAGCATGTCGATCATCTGTCGCTTCATACGGACCTAGGCGCAGCGGGCCCACCGGCACGAAGCATCGCACGGTGAGCCAAACACAGCGCCACCCGCAAGGACCGAGAGCCTTTAATACCGGCGGGGCGCAAAATCGCGTGCATCGGGGACGGTCCGTGGGCTCCAACACGCGATGGGCCCTGCGGCAGTCGTTCCCGGCTCCCCTCGAGATCCGCCGGGTGGGGCCAGTATGGAACCGTTCGGCTCTCGGGAACCCGCGATCGCCCGCTCATATGCGAGCCCCTCGGAACGTGTCCCTCGGCGGATAGACTAAGCATTATCAGCAACGCCTGCCGTATCGGCGTGGATGGCGCACGCCCACCTCGTATGGGCTCCGGCGATTGCCCTCATCGCCTCGCTGCCGGCGGTCCGCGATCGCGTGGCGGCCCCCTACTTTTCCGTGATCGTGTACACATGGCAGCGCATGGAGTTCATCGAGCAGGCCGTGCGCAGCGTTCTCGCGCAGAGCGTCTCCCGCGACGATTACGAGATCATCGTGGTACGGGGGTACTCGAACCCGTCGCTCGACGCGCTGCTAACCGGCATGGGGGCCCGCATCCTGTCGGCTCCCACATCGTCGCAGGGAGCCGCGCTCGCCATCGGCGTCGGTGCGGCCCAAGGGCGCGTGCTGGTCTTCCTCGAGGACGACGACGAGTTCGAGCCGGCCAAGCTCGCGACATTGCGCGAAGAGTTCGACGCCGATTCCGATCTTGCGCTAGTGCGGAATGCAAACCGCTGCATCGACGCCTCGGGCCGTCCGCTGATCGACTGGCCGAACAACTACTGGCCCGCGCTTCCGGTCGCCCAGCGCCAGGAGCGGCGCACTACCCGGGCCAAATCCCGATCCCCTAGTCTTCCCATTCACAACTTGAGTTCGATCAGCGTCCGCAGCGACGCCATCCAGCCGTACGTCTCGCAGTGGAGCGAGAGCCCCTCGGCGGCCGACTCCCTCGTGTACCTCTCTGCGCTCGGGAGCCCGGGGGCCGCCCGATTCGACGAACGGATCTTGACCCGACGCCGCGTCCACGCGAGCACCAGCCTCGAGAACTTCTCGGCGGACGGCATCGGTCCGCCGCGGAGCCTCGAGCGCCTGCATCGGCTCGACACTTCCCACCAGCAGCAGCTCGCGATGGTACGGGGCACTCCGGCCGAGACCACGGCGCGCTGGCTCGAGGTCATTCATCGGTTCGAGGCCGCGATGAGCTCGCCGGAGTTTCCGGCTCCCGGCCTGCGCGATTACCTTGACATGCTCCGCGGCATGGTGCGGGAGCGCCAGCTTTTCCGGTCGTGGATCGTGAGTTTTTCGTTGCTACGTCGGATCGAGCCCGAGCGGGCGATCCGGGCGTGGTGGCGATTCAACCGGGAGTCGTATCGGCGCGTTGCGCCCGGAATCGACTACGGTGGCTTGTTCCCTTCCGGGGCGCAATCGCGGACCTCCCCCCACTCACCGCACTAGGCCGAAGTCCGAGGGGAGCCGTCGCTGGTGGCGGACACGAAATTCGCGTCCGAGATCGCGGTCGTCGTCGCCGCGTACCGGCGTCGGAGGTTCCTGGAGGGAGCGCTCGACTCCGTCCTCGCCCAGACGATTCCCCGGGAATCGATGGAAATCCTCGCGCTCACCGACTTTGACGACCCCGAGATCGACGCCCGGTGCGCGAAGAACGGTGTCGCTCGCCGTCGTGATCCGGAACCGGTCATCGGCCGGTGGCTCCTCGATGCGATCGACGCGACGGCGTCGCCGCTCGTCGCGATCCTCGAGGACGATGATCTCTTCACTCGCGATCATCTCGCCCGTGCTCTCGAACGGTTCCACCTCCATCCCGAGACTGCCCTCTACCGGAACCGGGTGGCCGTCGTGGACGAGCACGGGGTCCCTCTCCCGATCTCCCATTGGGCGTCGATGGAGCGAGACCGCGGGCTCGATGCGGGCCCGATTGAAATTCCCGCGAACTCCAAGAACGACGGGATCGAACGGCTCCGAAGATCGGGCACCGAGTGGCTCAACGTGGGAACCATGGTGTTCCCGCGAACGATTCTGACTCCGGAGATCCGCCCGCTCATCGCCCAGTCCATCTGCCCCGATCTCTTCGTGTTCGTCGCGGCCGGCGTCTCGCCCGGTTCGATGTTCTTCGACAACGCTCGGACCACCCTCTATCGCCATTATGGCACCAGCGCGAGCCGTCGGAGCGGCTGGAAGCAGCGGCACTGGGAAGACCACCGGAGGTTCGCCCGCTTCGTACCGTCACACGGACCTTCCTCCCTGGCCGACTGGCTCGACGCGCGGACCCAGATGCTCGGGCGCGTGGCCGATGCCGCCCAACTGCTCGATCGGATTCGGGCCGGCGTCGCTCCTCGGAGCGTGCGGGACCCGCTGCGAGCATACATCGGCCGTCGGCTCCGAGAGCGGCCTCTCGATCCCCCCGTGACGGTCCGGTGGGGCACCGGCGCATTGGCGGGCGCGTACTGTGTCGCCCCGGGGCTCGCCCGGCGCGCCCTACTCGGGCTGGATCCGCGCTTCGACCTTCCGTAACGCATGCGCCGGTCGACGCGCTTCCGAACAAGAAGGCTCATAGCCGCGGACCGAGGTGCCGGATGCGCGAATCGCATGTTCGGATCCGAGGCTGCGGGCACCGAATCGACGGACCGTCCGGAACTCTCCGTCGTTATCCTCGCGTGGACCCGACGGAGGTTCCTATGGCATGCGGTCCGCTCGGTCCTTGCCGGGCCCCCCCCTCCCGGGGGTCGCGAGATCCTGGTCGTGCACAATCTCGAGGGCTCCGGGATCGACGCCGAGCTCCGTCGTCTAGGGATCCGCACGGTGTTCGACAACCAACCCCCGGTCGGGGCGAGCGTCGCTCGGGGGCTCGAGGAGGCGCGTGGGGAGGTCGTCTCGTTCTTGGACGACGACGACGCGTTCGAGCCGGATAAGTCGACGGCCGTCGCGGCTTGGTTCCGCGCGGATCCCGATCTTGCGCTCGCGAGAAACGGCTACCGGGCGATCGATCTGCGCGGGCGGCCGGTGCCGGATTGGCCGGTTTGCGAGTGGCCCGGTACGACCCCTCGCCGGCCGGTCGTACTTCGCACGCCGGCCGAGAAGCGCCGGAGCCGAGTGCTCCCGATGTACAATCTCAGCACGATCTC
>JAJYUO010000032.1 GCA_021792485.1 Thermoplasmata archaeon | reverse complement strand
AGACCGGCTTGCCGTGGATGACGTAGAGCGAAGCCCGGCTCATGAGCGCGAGCGCCCCCACCTCCTGGAAGCTCAGGCCGCGGTAGAGCTCCCCAAACCCCTCGAGCTTCTGGCCGCCCATCGCGTCCAAGGCCGCGACCGTCCGGTCCCGAGAGCTGACCCCCGTGCCGCCGACTGTGATGATCCCTTCGACCGGAGGGTCGGCGAGCCATGGATCGAGCGCGTCCCGAACGTCGGCGACGGAGTTCGCCACGAGCTTATAGTGAAGGACCTGGTGGCCGGCCGCGGTGAGAAGGTCCCGAGCAAGATGGCCCGAGGGATCGTCTTCCTCGGTATGCATGTCGGAGACCGATAGCACCCCGAAACGCAACGATCGATCCCCGCCGAGATGATGCCGCGAACCGCCGACCGGCGCGCTCTCCTGGGTCATGGATGTTCCGATCCTCCCTTCTGCTTCACCGTAACGCGGACCGGCCCGAGGACGGTCGCGGGGTAGAGCCCGCGCGCATCCTTCTCCAAGTACTTGACCATGTCCCAGACCGTCAGCAGCGTCACGGTCGCGCCGACCAGCGCCTCCATCTCGACACCCGTGGACCCGACCGACTCCGCCTGAGCGGTCACCTGCACCCCTTCCTGGCGGATCGCCACCGAGATCTCGCTCCCGGTGAGCGGCACGATGTGCGTGTACGGAAGGAGCTCCGAAGTGCGCTTCATGGCGAGCAATCCGGCAACCTCGGCGGTCCCGAGGACATCCCCCTTGTCGACCTTGCCCGCGCGCAGCGCACGGAGCGTCGACGGTCGGAGATGCAGGCGGCCCTGCGCGACGGCGCGGCGGGGCACCTGCGGCTTATCCGAGACGCGACGCTGGCGAGCCACCATCGTTAGCGGGCCGTATCGGCGACCCGGGAAAGATGCGCGAGCACGGCCTCGAGCTGGATCCGGTCGTTCGCCCCCTGCGCGATCCGGAACTCGGCCTCGGCCAGGTGCTCCACGAGATCGATCTTGCCCGCCGGCGGTACGAGGGAGTCCGGAATGTCCGCGATGTAGCCGTGGATCGCTCGGACGACGTCTTCCCCGCTCACCCCTCGGTCGGCGAAGAGACGGATGAGGAGGGTGCGCGCGCCAAAGAAGTCGCCCTGGGCGGCCGTAGCGACCAGCGTCCGGACCTCGCTCTTCAACGGCACCGCGGCGTGCGCCTGAACGGCCGCCTCGGTGACGTGATCGGTGCCGGTCGCGGAGAGCTGGAGGAGGTTCACCGCCCGGCGCATGTCGCCGGCCGAGGCAGCGACGAGGGCGTCGCGCGCGGCCGGGTCGAGAACCTTCCTCTCCGACCGGGCGATCCGGTCGAGCAGGGCAGCGACCGCCTCCGGCGCGTAGGATCGAAACCGGAACACGGCGCACCGGGACTGGATCGGATCGATGACCCGGGAAGAGTAGTTGCACGAGAGAATGAACCGGCAGCTCGACGAGTAGCGCTCCATGAGACGCCGGAGCGAGGCCTGGGCCTCCGCGGTCAGATTGTCGGCCTCGTCCAGGAAGAGGAGCTTGAAGCCGACGTCGCCGAGCGGAGCGGTGCGGGCGTACTCCTTGATCTTCGTGCGAACGGTGTCGATCCCGCGCTCGTCGGAGGCGTTGAGCTCGAGGAAGTTGTCGTGCCAGCTCTCGTGATAGAGATCCCTCGCCAGCGCGAGCGCCGCGGTCGTCTTTCCGGTCCCCGGGGGCCCCGCGAACAAGAGATGGGGCATCGAGCGCTGGTCGGCGTAGGCGCGCAGGAGGGGAACGATCCCCTCCTGCCCCACCATCTCGGCGAGGCCGTGGGGCCGGTACTTCTCGACCCAGACCGCCCCCGCCGCGCGTGCGTCGATCATCGCGGGCGGAGCGAGGACGGCACCCCATTAAGGGTATGCCGCCGGCCCGCCGAAGTACGAACGCTCGTCCGCGAGGTGCCGTCGCACCGATTCGGTCACGAGGCGCCCGAACTGGCCCAGCGCCTGCCGATTTCCCCCGTGATCGTCGCGCTCTACAACCTCGAAGAACCACCGCAGCTGCTCGAACGACTGGGAAAACCAGCGATGGTCGGCCCGGAGGATCGCTCCGAGGCGATCGGAGACGCTCCGAACCGGGGGGAGAACGGTGCGTTGCGAGTGATCGCGGACCGCCGAATCGAATCGGTCGATCGCCGACCGGAGGTGGTCGAGCGAGTAGGGCTCGAGGAGCACGAGCCCGTAGCTGATCCGTTCGAACCACTCGACGAGATCGCCAAGCTCCGGCGGCGGGTGGTCCCAGTCGACGGCCGGCCGCTCGGGATACTCCGGCACGTCGCTGGGGGACGGCACGCGGACCGTCGTCATGCGCTAACCCCCCGGCCATCGCGTCATTATATCGGCTCTCGGACTCCCCCCCGGCCGAGCGGTCGATCATGTTCGAGCGGCTGGGAGTCGTCCAATTCCGCGGCACGATCCGCGAGCGCACCGTCGAGCCGTACGTGCGACTCCTCCGGGCGCTCCGCGATCGCCCCAGCGTGAAGGGGCTTCTGCTCGACATCGCGAGCGGAGGCGGGGAGTCGATCGCCTCGATGGATTTCTACCTCGCAGTCAAGCGCCTCGATTCCGTGAAACCGGTGATCGCCAGCATCGGTTCGATGGGCGCCTCGGGCGCCTACATGGCCGCGCTCGGTGCGAGGAAAATCTATGCCTACCCGGAGTCGGCGGTCGGATCGATCGGCGTCGTCATGCCGCACCTCGCGGTCGAGGAGCTGCTCCGTCGGGTCGGAATCTCGGTCGAATTGGTGCACGAGGGACGGCACAAGGATGCCTTCCAAGGACTGCGCCCGCTCCACGAAGAGGAGCGCGCCAAGCTCCAAGCGGTCGTTCACGAAGATTACGAGCTGTTCGTGAACCTGGTCGCGACGGCTCGACGAAAGCCCGTCGACGAGATCCGCAGCCTAGCGACCGGCGAGTTCTGGACGGGGAGTCGGGCGCGCGAGCTCGGCCTGGTCGATGAGCTCGGCGATCGAGAGGTCGCGCTCGAGGCGCTGGCGCAGGCGACCGGAGTTTCGGCGCACCGGGCGGTCCGGTTCTCTCCTCCCCAACCGTTCCTGCAGCGGATACTATCCGGCAGCATGGAGTCGATCGGCGCGGGACTCCTCCACCGGCTGCGGGAGACCGTCGAGGATTCGGTCCTCGATCCGTTTCGGGGATACCGGTGAACTCCCGCGGCCGAGCGCTGGATATATAGCCCCGTACGGCTAGGTCGAATCGATGTCGAGCGGCGGACAACGCGGCTTCTCCAGCGCCGCGGGTCTCATCCAGTATTACGACATGGAGGAGACGAAGGCGGTCAAGATCCACCCCTACATCATCATCGGGTTGGGATTCGCCGTCGCGGTCCTGGTCGAAGTCCTGAATTGGCGCCTCCCGTCGTAGAGCGTCTCGTTCGTCTCAGTCCCCAACGCTGGGCGGGAGCTGGAGTCCGCGCACGAAGATGCCCCTCTCGGAGAACTTAGCGGACCCTTCGCTCGTCCTGTTCGATCTCGACAACACGCTCTTCGATGACCGACACGCGCGTCTCGCGGCGCTGCGCGAACTGAGATCGACCGAACCGCTCCTCGCCCGGCGGCCCCTCTCTGCGCTCAGCCGCGAGTACGAACGGCTGCTCGACGCCGGATCGTCGGCGATCATGTCCGGAGGCATTGCCCCGGAAGAGGCCCCGGCGCTGGGGTTCGAGAGGCTCGCGATGTACTGCGGCGAGCGGATCCGGGCAGCCCGAGCCGCCGAGTGCGCCGCACGGTACCGCTCGCTCCACAGGGCCCACCGTCGCGCGGTGCCGGGATCTCGGAAGTTGATCGAGCGGCTGCGGTGGACAGCGCGCATCGGCGTCGTGACCAACTGGGTCGCGGGGGAGCAACGGGAGAAGCTCCGGGCGATCGGGCTCGAGGATGTCGTCGACTTCCTGGTGACGCCGGACACCGCCCATGCGACCAAGCCGGATCCGCGGATCTTCCGCCAGGCGCTGCGAACGGGCCGGAGCCCGCCGGAGCGGACCGCGATGGTCGGCGACTCGCTCGTTTACGACATCGCAGGAGCCCGGGGGTGCGGCATCCGACCGATATGGCTCAACCGAGGGAGGCGCGCCGCTCCCCCGGGAGAGCCGGTTCCCGAGCTATCGTCGTTCCTCCCTACGTCTCGGGCGGTGGCCCGGATCACCGGGCGCGGTTAGACGGCGGCCGGCAGCGCTTCCGGCGCCGCAGCGAGCCCGTGCAAGTAGCGTCCGTCGCGACGGGCGCCGAGCAGGTAGACCTTCGACTCGGGGGATTCGTCGAGCAGGTGGTAGCCGGTACGACGGGCGAGCGCGCGGGCGAATCCGCCAATGTCGGCGTGCGAGGGAACGTGGTCGGTGCCGAGCCGCTGGCGCGACTTGCCCATGTAAACGTACCCCTTCGGCTCGATGAAGTCGGGGCGAGCCCGCAGGTCCAGCGCGGCGTACTCGTCGACCCATCCGAGGTTCCATCCCTTCACGAGGGTATGGCGAACCACCCGCCGGGTCGGCAGGTCTCGGAGGATCTCGAGCGACTCTTCGAGGCGATTCCAGGCATCCGGCTGCGCTGGGAGGGTCAGCCGGCGGAAGATCTCCGCGTTGGGCGCCGTTACCGACACGTACAGCTGCGTCGGGAGCGGGTCGAGGTGCCGGAGCGCGTCCGGGTTCGTCCCGTTCGTGACGAGGAAGGTCGTGATCCCGCGTTCGTGGCAGAGCTCCAGGAACCGGTTCATCTTCGGGTAGAGCGTCGGCTCGCCCGTCAGGCTGATCGCGATGTGCCGGGGGGACTGGGACTCCTTCCAGCGCTCGAGCGCGACGTTCGTGTCCCCCTTGAAACCGGAGAGGATCCGCTGCTGCGCTTGGATCGACCGGTCGAGCAGCCCCTCGGGATCGTCGTACTCGGGCATGGTCTCGTCGTTCTCCCATCCCTGGTTGCGCCAGCAGAAACGACAGTGGAGGTTGCACGAATCGATCGCCGGGCTCATCTGGAGGCACCGGTGGCTCTGGATCCCGTAGAACCGTCCTTTGTAGCAGTCGCGTCCCTGCGTCAGGGACTGGCGCGTCCAGTAACAGATTTTGACCGCGCTGTGCCGGCCGACCAGCTGGTAGCCTTGGTCTTCCAACTCGGTCGATAGATCCTGGTCCCCCATGGCGCCACGAGCGCACGGGCCGGCCGTCCATAAGAGTTCGCGGGAGCCCGGGGATCCGGTCGTTCTAGGACGGAGCGAAAGCGCCGGACGCACCCAGGCCCCGAGCGGGGCGGCCCGAGCGCCCGGCCCGCCGCAGAGAGAGGGAGTTCAGGAGCACCGTCGTGGAAGAGATCGCCATCGCCACCGCTCCGGCGATCGGCAGGACCGCATAAACTCCGAATCCGAGGAACGGTACCAGCGCTCCGGCGGCGATCGGAAGCAGGACCACGTTGTACCCAATCGCCCACGTCAAGTTTCCGCGGACCTTTCCGACCACGGCCCGCGCGAGGCGGATGGCCCGGGGAACTCCTCGGAAGTCGGGCCGCACGAGGAGGACCTGGCCGGAATCCCGCGCGATCTCGGCCCCCGTGCCGATCGCGATGCCGACATCCGCCGCCGCGAGCGCCGCGGCGTCGTTGATTCCGTCGCCGACAAACGCGACCGTCCGCCCCGTCGCGTGCTGTTCCTGGAGGTAGGCGACCTTCTCCCCCGGCGACGCGCGCGAGCGAACGGTGGAGATCCCGAGCGCTCGAGCTACCTGCCCGGCCGCCTCGGCTTGATCGCCCGTCACCATGTGGACCGGAATACCGAGCTCGGCGAGCTCCTTCACGGCCTCGACCGTCCCGGGTCGAAGCGGAGTGGCGAACGACAGCACTCCGACCAGGCGATCGTCCTCCCATAGCGCCGACCAGCTCTCCCCTCGAGAGACGGCCGTCTCGATCGCGTCCTGTGCGGCGTCCCGCGGGCCCCCTTCCGACCCGCTCGAGAGGCCGCTCCGCAGCGAAATGCGCCGGCCCCCGATCGTGCCTTCGATTCCGGAGCCGGGAATCGCCCGAACGTTCTCGATCTGCGGTGCGGGGATCCCTTCCGAACGGGCCGCCTCCAGCACCGCGTGCGCATAGACGTGCTCGGAGTGCGCCTCGAGCCCGGCGGCAAGCCCGATGAGCTCGGACCGGGTGCGCCCCGGGGCGATCCACGCGGACGCGACGGACGGGATGTCGCTCGTCAGGGTCCCCGTCTTGTCGCTGACGACCAAGTCGACCCGAGCGGTCCGCTCGATCGAATCGCCCCCCCGGAACAGGATCCCTTCCTCCGCTGCTCGACCGGTTCCGACCAGGATCGCGGCCGGCGTGGCAATCCCGAACGCGCACGGACAGGCGATTATCACGACGCTGACGAAGACGAGAAGGCCGGTGGTGAGCGACGCCCCCGCGAGGATGGTCCACCCGAGCGCGGCCGCGACGGCCAGGCCCAAGACCACGGGTACGAATACGGACGCGATCCGATCGGCGAGGCGGCGCAGAGGGACCCGCGCGGCCTCGGCATCGCTGAGGAGCTGGGCGATCTGGGCCACGAACGAGTCCGGCCCGACGGAACGGGCCTCGATGTCGAGCGACCCGGTCCCGTTGTGGGACCCCGCGATCACCGTGTCGCCCGGGCCCTTCGGTACCGGAAGCGACTCGCCCGTCCACAGCGCCTCGTCCAGCTCGGATCGTCCCTCGAGCACGATGCCGTCCGCGGGAACGGTCCCTCCGGGGAGGACCCGAAGTCGGTCTCCCGCCGCGATCTCCTCTCGCGCCACGGTACGAATCGATGAGCCCTCGACCCGAAGAGCTTCCCGCGGGAGGAGCCGGTCGAGGTCCCGGAGAGAGGAGCCGGCGCGGCGCCGCGTCCGCTGCTCAAGGAGGTTTCCCGTGAGTATGAGCGTGATGATCAGCGTCGACGCGTCGAAGAACACCCCTCCCTTCAACACCCCCGGGAAGGCGAGCGTTACCACGCTGTAGCCAAACGCCGCCGACGTCCCGACGGCGATCAGCACGTCCATGTTCGTCGTGCGGGAACGGACCGCATCGGCCGCCCCGACATAGAAGTCCCAACCGCAATAGAACTGCACGATCGCCGCGAGGGCAGCCGCGACGTACACGAGGAGGGAGGGATGGGCGAGGTACGTCAGCACCGTGGCTCCCACGGCAAGAGGGGCAGCGACGGCGAGACGGCGGAACGTGCGGTGCTCGGCGGCCTCGGGAGCCACGAACGACTCGCGGCATCCCTGGCTGCAAAAGTAGTACGTGCGGTTGTCCCGAACCAGCGAGATCGCCGACGACGGCTCGTCGACGTACATCCCGCAGACCGGGTCGGTCGCCATACGTATCGTCTACGGCCGAACGAACTCACCGTGAGAAGTGGAGTTCTCCGCCGCTCACGCGTGCGCGGTCGGGTGGGTGGCAAGGTACTTCCGCCGGCAGCTGTCCGCGCAGAAGTAGATCGTCTCCCCCTGATCGACCACGTGAGCCGCAGCGCGTGTCGATTCAATCGTCATTTTACAGACCGGATCCACGACTTTCATCGGTCCCGTACGGCCGAGCCGCCGTATATCCGCTCTCCCCGTCGCCGGATCCGAACCGGTAGGTAAAGGGGATATGCGGAACGGGCCGCTGCTCGATCCGATGGTGCTCGGGATCTCGCCGCGTGAGGTCGCGCGTCGGCTCCGCGACGACCCGGATTCGCTGCTGCTCGTGGACGTGCGTGAGTACGAAGAGCGCGAGGTCGCGGCGATCGAACCTTCTCTCCACATCCCGATGGACGAGGTCGTCGAGCGAATCTCGGAGATCCCCCGGCACCGGGAGGTCGTCGTCTACTGCCACATGGGCGCGCGCTCGGAGGCGGTCGCCGCCTTCCTCGAGGCGCAAGGGTACGATCGGGTACTGAACCTGACCGAGGGCATCGACGGCTGGTCCACGCAGGTCGACGGCAGCGTCCCTCGCTACCGCTAGTCGCGGGACGGACGGGCCGGGGCTCTCGGGCTCGCGCGTCGTGGCCCGGCGTCGGCCCCTCCCAGGACGTCAATGTAGGCCTTCATCTTCCAGTACGTGTCAAGGAACTCCTGCCCCCGCGCGGTCACATCGTAGTAGACGCGGCCGTCGTCCTCCTCGCTCGACAGGAGGCCGAGCGCGAGCAAACGTTCCATGGCGAGACGGAGCCGGTCGACGGGCATTCCGGCGCCGTAGCTGACGCGGGTGATCCGAGCCCGTCCGCGATGGCGCTTCACGACCTCGAGGATGGTGGCGAACAGGTCGGTCGGTTCCCTTCGCCGTAGCGCAGGCTCCCGTCTCCGTCCGTCGATCATCGATTCCCCTCGCTACAGTGGGAACGCGCCCAGCTCGGGCACCTGGCGCATGGGGCGAGCCAGTCGGGCGCTCGGATCCACGATCGCTTCGTTCGAGTACACGACCTCGCCTACGCGGGCTCCGGGGCCGATGCGCACCGTATCGGCGACGATCCGATCGGCCTCCGCTCCGTCGTCGATGCGGACGTCGGCGCCGTAGACCTGCTCGGCCCGGGCGCGGCTTCGGATCTCCACGCGGCCACCGACCAGCGGTCCGCCTGCGTGGGACTTTCGATCGAGGACGATCTCGGCGGACTTCGTGCCCGTCTTCGTGGATAGGGATCCCCCGATCTCGATCCGCGTACGAGCGACGACCTGGTGGGCCTTCAGCTGGCCCCGTACCTCCACCCGATCCGCGCCGAGGTCGCCCGCGATGGCGACCTGTCCTCCGCTGTCCAGCCGGCCGGTGAGCTCGACCGCTCCATCGCACCCAAGGATCCCGCCGACCTCGATGCTATCTCCCTTGATCGAACCACGGATGTTCCCGATTCCCCCGATCTTTAGAGTGGTGAACTCGAGGTTCCCCCGGGCACGGAAGGTGCCACCGACCTCGATCGCGCGACCTTTGGCGTCGCCGCCGAGCTCGATCGTTCCGCCCGCCTCGAGCTGGCCGAAGGCCAGCGGTCCCTCGGAAACGAAGATCCCGCCGACCCGAATCGAGTCTTTCACCACGCCCGACCGGAGTCGGATCCGTCCTCCCGCCTCCAAGCGGTCGATGGCAACGTCGGTGATCTCGACGGATCCGCCCGCCTCGACCTCCATGGCCGTGACCGTCCCGCGGGCGACCATCGTACCGCCGACCGAGACCTCGCGCGCCGTCACGGAGGAGTCGGCTTGGAGCGCGCCTCCGACCTCTACGCGGGTCGCGCGGATCGGCCCCTTCACGTGCAGGCGGCGGTCGATGTCGATGGCTTCGGCCTCCAGTCGGCCTTGGACCTCCAAGGCCCCGTCCTCGACGCGGATCGGCCCGTGGACGACGAGGTCGCCGTCGACCGCCACCTCGCCACCCTTGCCTCGGAGCTCTCGGCACTCGAATGGACCGTAGACCTCGGCCGCGCCCTCGAATCGAGCGGTTCCGCCGACCCGGATCGCGCCGTCCGCTTCGATCCGGACATGCGCCCCCGCCCGTAGATCTCCCGGGACCAGCCCGATCCGGACTCGCCCGCCGCGCGGAATCGCCGTCTCGGCCATCGGATCCCCTTAGGCGAACGGGTCTCTAAACGGGTAGGTCACGGAACGTGAGCACGCTAGGTGAACGTCAATTGGGTCCGGAGTACGGCCGTCCGATGGCCGACTCGCTCGCTCGGGTGCGCGACGAGGTGGTCGCGTGCCGGATCTGCCCGCGCCTCGTCCGGTACCGCGAGCGGATTGCCGGCGAACGGAAGCGGGAATTTCGCTCGGAGGAGTACTGGGGCCGAGGCGTTCCGGGCTTCGGGGATCCTCGGGCGCGCCTCGTCGTCGTCGGACTCGCGCCGGCCGCGCACGGATCGAACCGAACCGGGCGGGTGTTCACCGGGGACCGCTCCGCCGCCTTCTTGGTCCGGGCGTTCTACGAGGCGGGCTTTGCGAACCAGCCGACCTCGCTCCGGCGAGGAGACGGGCTCCACTACCGGGACCTCTACCTCACCGCCGCGGTACGATGCGCTCCGCCGGAGAACCGCCCGACGCCCACCGAGCTTGCCCATTGCCGACCGTACTTGGATCGGGAACTTCGGTTGCTAACGAACACGCGCGCGATCCTCGCCTTGGGGGGCGTTGCATGGGATGCCGTTCGGGAAGCTGCGGCGTCGGTCTACGGCGGGCCGAAACCGACCACGCCGTTCTCGCACGGCACAGCGGCGACCCTAGGGCCGGGCCGACCGATGCGCTACGCATCCTATCATCCCAGCCCGCAGAACACGAACACCCGCAAGCTCACCCACGCCATGCTGGTCGAACTGCTGGAACGCATCCGCTCCGGCTACACCCGGGTACCCGCCTCAATGGGAGCGCGGTGAACGGGAATGGGCGACTTCGAGCTCCTTGAGCGCGAC
>JAJYUO010000031.1 GCA_021792485.1 Thermoplasmata archaeon | reverse complement strand
ACGAGGCTCGTCCGCGATGGCGGGGGTTCGGCCGATGGCGAATCGGCCGGCGCACCGCGGCCCGCGACCGATCGAGCCCCGCTCCGGTCCGGCTCCGAGTACGGGCGGGGGCGTATCGTTTCGACGCGTCGACCGTGGGACGATTTATATCAGTGCGCGGCTCGCCCGCGGGGGAATGATGAGCACCTGTCTCTCCGAATCCATGACGAGACCAGCGACGAACTGACCCCCGGAGTACATCGCCGACGCACCCCATGGCAGCAAAACGATCCGCCTGGCCCCTCGTGATCCTGGTGGCCGTCATCATCGTCGCTGCCGGCGGGGCCGCCGCGGCCGTATCGGTCTACGTGTTCCCGGCCCACCCCGCGCACCGCGTTACGACCGTCGCCGAGGGCGATAACGTGACGGTGAACTACATCGGTATGTTCGCCTCGGGCCCGCAGGAGGGAAGGGTCTTCGATACCTCGCTGTACTCGGTGTTCCTGAACAACGCGACGTACCCGAAGTCGCTCGAGTACGTGCCCCGCGGGAACGAGAGCAACTACACCGTTCTCCCCGTGCACGTCGGGCCGACGGTTCCGACCGGCGGGTACGCCTACGGGAATTACACGTTCAGCACGGTGATCACGGGATTCTGGCAGGGAATCATCGGGATGACGGGAAATCAGACCCGGATCGTCACGATACCGGTCGATCTCGCCTATGGGCCGGCGAATCCGTCGTGTTTTGCCACCGAGCCGCTGATCGTCCCGGTCCCGGTCTACTCGACCCTTCCCCTCGGAACGTTCCAGGCCGACTACCCGAACGTCACCGCCCGAACCGGGACGACGTTCACCAACGAGGTGTATGGTTGGAAGGAGTACATCCTCAGCGCCAACGCGACCACCGTCAGCCTTCAGAGCCTGGCGAGCGTCGGGCAGCCGGTGAAGGCGTTGGGCCTCCCGTACCTCGTGACGAGCATCTCGGATGGCAACATCACGCTCACGAGCACGCTCACGGAGAGCCAGGCCGGGACCGTGCTCGGCCGGCTGCCGGGGAACGCTCCCACGATCTGCAGCTCGAGGGAGTTCATCGTCAGCTCGATCAACTGGACGACCGGGACGATGTCGTGGAACTTCAACAACGAGATCTACGGCGAGGCGCTCCGGTTCTACATCACCGTCGTGGACATCTTCCCCGCCGGCGCGTAGTCGGCCGGGCCGGCCCCGACCTCAGCCGAGCGTTACCTTCCCGCGCTTGAGCAGCTCTTCGAGCTTCTCTTCGGTGCGATCCGGCGCGTGGGGGCCCCCCGGTCGCGACCCGCCCGGGCCGTAGGCGCGGGCCGCCGCCCGCGCCTCGCGCTGGCGCTCCTTCGACGCGAGCCAGAGCCGCCGTCCCTCGGATTCCAGCTCCATCATCTCCCGTCCCAGGGCGTCGAGCTTCTGCATGATCTCCCGCCGAGCCCCCGCCTTCTCGCGGATCTGGGCCACGACCGAGCCGGCGCGGACGAGCTCCGAGCGGATCTCGTCCATCTTCCGGTCCCGCTCGACCCGGGCCCGCTCGAGGTCCTGGGTCCGTTGCTCGACCTCGGCCCGGGCGGCCTGGACCGCGGCCTCGGCGTCCCGTCGCTTCTTCTCGTGCTCGGCGATCACGGCCTCGCGGGCCTCGATCTCCTTGAGGAACTTGCTACGTTCGCGCAGGCGGGCGATCAGCGCGTTCTCCTCGTCGATGCTGAGGGCGCTCGTCTGCTGGCGCGCTTCGAGCTCGGCGATCTCCTTGCGGATCCTCTCCGGGCGCACGCGCTCGGCGGGGTTGATCTCCGCGCGGATTTCCCGGGCCCGGGCGATCGCCTCGTCCAGGCGCGACCGGGCTCGGTCCCGCTCGGATCTCAGCTGGGCGAGCGTTCGGCCGAGCAGCCGGTGCTCCTCGTGAAGGCGCTCGACCTTCTCCTGAGGGACCTGGCGGGCGTCGAACAGCGCCTTCTGCTCCGCGCTCAGCTCCCGCACGCGCCCGACGAGCGCGAGGCGGCGATCGCGCAGCAGGCGGATCTTTCCGTCGATCTCGCGGAGGCGTTCGCGGGTCTCCCGCTCCTCCCGGATCGCCTCTTCGGAGAGATACGCCCGGCTCGGCACGGTTCGCGGGAGGCGCTCCACCTCACAAAAGCCCTTGCCCGGATCGAAGGAGCCGAGCGCGGACCTGCCGTTCCTTAGCGCCGCTCCTCGGAGCCGCGCCCGTCGCGCGCTGTCGAGCGACCCGGGCGGCCCACAGGGCGGCGGGAACGGAGGCATCGATGTTCACGACCGCGATCGGCGCGCACGACTGCAGCATCGCGTTCAGGGCCGCCTCGCCCCGTCCCCCCCGCCCGTAGCCGACCGAGACCGGGACCCCCACCACGGGCGCCGACACCAGACCGGCCACGACCGTCGGGAGGGCCCCCTCCCGTCCGGCGAAGACAACGTACGCCGCGGGCGCGCGTCGCTCGAGGACCCGGAGGGCACGGATGAGCCTATGGAGGCCCGCGACTCCGACGTCGTAGGCGCTGACGCACCGGACACCGAGTTCGACCAAGATGGCGCGGGCCTCCTCGGCGAGGGGGACATCGCTGGTACCGGCGGCGACGAGGGCGACCGTCGCGCCGATCGGCTCGATCCCCAAGGGGCCCGCAAGACGGACGACCCGGCCCTGCGCGACCGGCCGGACGCGCAGCCCCGCGCGCGCCTCGCGCGTTAGCCGATGGAGCTGGCGGGGCGTCGGACGGGAGACGAGCGCGCCGAGCCCCCGGCGCTGGAGCTCCCAGAGGATGCCGGCAAGGTGCTCGTCGCTCTTGCCGTCGGCGAGGATCACCTCCGGGACTCCGATCCGTCGCCCCCGGCCGTGGTCGAGGCGCGCATAGCGGCCGACCCGGATCTCGGCCGGCCGGCGCGACGGCGCGCCACGACGAAAGGAACGCCCGCTCCGACGCGGCACACGATCCGGAGCGGAACGAGGGCTTATCGCGTTTCGCCGAAGGGCGCGACGGACCCGCGTGAGTGAAATAGCCGGGGTTGGTGGAACCCCCGTCGTTCCCGATGCCCGAATTCTCCTTGACGGCCGAGCAGGAGAGCCTTCGCGACCTCGCGCGCAAGTTTGCGCGCACCGAGATGGCCCCCAAGGCCGCCGAGTGCGACAAGAGCGCGCGGTTCCCCGAGGAGATCTATCGCAAGGCGTGGGAGCTCGGCCTGATGAACCTCAACGTCCCGACCGAGTATGGCGGCAGCGGCCTCGGAGCCCTCGACCAGTGCCTCATCGTCGAGGAACTCGCCTACGCCTGCGGAGGCATGACGACCTCGATCATCGCGAACTGCCTCGCCCTCGAACCGATCCTGTTGGGCGGTAGTCCCGCGCAGAAGTCTCGTTGGTTGACGCCGTTCTGCTCGGAGTACCACCTCGCGTCGTTCTGCCTCACCGAGCCGGGCGGCGGCTCCGACGCCGCCGGGCTCAAGACGCGGGCGCGCAAGGACAGCGAGGAGTACGTGCTGTCGGGGGAGAAGTGCTTCATCACCAACGGCCCGCACGCGTCGTTGTTCACGGTCTTCGCCACGCTCGATCCCAGCCTGCGCTCGAAGGGGGTCGCCGCGTTCATCGTTCCGGGAGACGCGCCGGGGATTGTTCGAGGGAAGGACGAGGACAAGATGGGCCACCGCGCGAGCTCGACCAGCACGATCCGGCTGGAGGAGGTGCGGGTCTCCCGGGATCAGCGGCTCGGAGGCGAGCACGATGGTTTCTCGATCGCGATGCGCACGCTCGACCAGACCCGCACGCCGATCGGGGCGCTCGCCACCGGGATCGCTCAGGCGGCGCTCGACCTCGCGGCGCGCTACAGCCTCGAACGCAAGACGTTCGGCAAGCCGATCTCCGAGCACCAGGCGATCCAGATCAAGCTCGCGAACATGGTCCAGGCGGTCCGCGCCGCGCGCCTCTTGACGTGGCACGCCGCGTGGACCATCGACCGCGGGCAGCCCGGGACCCTGGAGAGCTCGATCGCGAAGTGCTACGCGTCGGACGCGGCCCTCCGGGTCGCGGACGAGGCGATCCAGATCTTCGGTGGGTACGGCTACATGCGGGACTACCCCGTGGAGAAGCTCATGCGCGACGCCAAGCTCACGCAGATCTACGAGGGCTCGAACGAGATCCAGCGCATCGTGACCGCACGCGAGCTCCTTCGGCAGTACGGCTAGGACGGGTCCGCGTCCATGGAGATCGTCGTCCTGATCAAGCCGGTACCCGAATCCGAGACCCGGCTGCGCGCGAGCCCGGACGGCCGACGGCTCGACTCCGAGGGGGTCCGGTTCGTGCTCGCCGGGTACGATGAGTCGGCGGTCGAGCAGGCCCTCCTCCTGAAGGAGAACGTACCCGGCTCAAAGGTGCACGCAATCTCCTTCGGCCCGGCTCGGTGCGGGGAGGCGCTGCGGGCGGCGATCGCGCTCGGAGCGGACGCCGCCACGTGGATCGAGGCGCCGCCCGAAGGCTCGGACGACCCGATCCTCGCCGCGCGAGCGCTCGCATCCGCGCTGTCTTCGATCCCCTACGACCTCCTCCTCGGGGGAAAGCACGCCGGCGACGACGAGGAGGGGATCGTCGTCGGAGCGGTCGCGGAGCTGCTCGGCATCCCGAGCTTCGGCTCCGTGACAGACGTGCGGCCCGCGGGGCCCTCCGGACTTGCGTTCCAGCGGCCGACCGAGGCCGGAATCGAATCGTGGGAGACATCGCTCCCCTGCGCGATCGGGCTCCAGCAAGCGTGGAACGATCCTCGCACCGCGAAGCTGCCGAACATCCTCCGATCCCGAAAGGCGCCGATCGCCAAGGTCGACTGGCCGACCGTGGCGAAGGCGCTCGGCTCCGAATCGAGCCCCCGGTCGCTCAGCGAGGAATTTCGGCTCCCCGCGCCCCGGAGCGGGGCGAAGATGATCGAGTTCCAGACCCCCGAAGAGGCCGCGGAGAAGCTCGTGCGGCTCCTGCGGGAGGAGGCGAAGGTCTTCCCGTGACGCCGACGGTCCTCGTGATCGCCGAGACGAGCGGCGCGGCGGTCGCCGGTCCGACGCAGGAAGCGTTCGGCGTGGCCCGGAGCCTGGCGGGGGCCGACGGATCGGTCGTGGCGGTCACGATCGGCGGCCCCTCGGCGGCCCGGTCCCTCGCTCTGTTGGGGCCGAAGGAGATCTGGGTCGCCGACGTGCCGCCCGAGTCGATCACGAGCGGAGCCGTGGCGATCCTTGCCGCCCAAGCGGCGGAGGAGAGCCGGGCCGAGATCGCCCTGGTCGGCGGAACGTCGTTCGGCCGGGATCTCACGGGTCGTCTCGCGGTGCGATGGGGCGCCGCCGCCGCGACCGGGGTGACCGAGGTCGCGATCGTCCGGCCCGGAGCGCTTCGCGTCCGCCGGCCGGTCTTTGGAGGGCGGGCGACCGAGACGCGCGCGCTCACCGGTCCGCGCGCGGTCATCGCTCTGCGTCCCCACGCGTTCCCCGAGGCTCCCGCCACCGGCGGAGCCCCGCCGATCCACGTCCTCGACCCCTCCCTCCTCTCTGCGAGCAAAGGAGGCGCACGCCGCCGCTCCCTCGCGCCGGCCGAGACCGGCTCGGGTCCGTCGCTCGCCGACGCCGCGATCGTGGTCGCCGGGGGCCGGGGGATGCGAGCGGCCGAGAACTTCCGCCTGATCGAGGAGCTCGCCCGGTCGCTCGGCGCCGCGGTCGGGGCCTCGCGCGCCGTCACCGACGCCGGATGGCGTCCTTCGTCCCTCCAGGTGGGACAGACCGGGCGCACCGTCTCCCCGCAGCTCTACATCGCGGTCGGGATCTCCGGGGCGATCCAACATCTGGTGGGGATGGTCAGCTCGCGCACGATCGTCGCGATCAACACCGACCCGGGCGCGCCGATCTTCAAAGTCGCCGATTACGGCATCGTCGGCGACGCGCTCGCGATCGTTCCGGCGCTGACGCGCGAGATCCGCCGGGTGCGCGGCCTTTCGGAAACCTAGGGGTCGGGTCCCGCTCGTCGGAAGAACCTCTCCTGCGGAGCGCGGGGCCGGCCGTTCGGTGCGGCGGCGCTATCAATCCCGCGGCGCTCGGGGCGCGCGGGGGGGTTGGATGGGCGTAACGGATTGTCACGTGCACATCAGTCCGGTGGACGAGATGCGGCCGGAGCCTCTGGAGATGCTGGGCGTTCGCCTCTCCGAGCTCCGAAGCGTGATGGAGAACCCGGCGGAGTTCCTCGCGATCCTCGATCGCGCGGACGTGGAGCGCGCGGTGATCATCAACTACCTCAGCCCGAGGGTCATCGGCTACACCGAGCGGGTCAACGAGTTCTCTTCCCGGTACGCGCGCGCCGACCCGTCCCGGCTGATCGCCACCGGGGGAATCGAGCCGGACCACCCGGACCCAAAGCACGAGATCACGCGTCTCGTCCGCGAAATGGGGATCCGAGCGATCAAGCTCCACCCTCCGCACCAACTGTTCTACCCGAACGACTACCTGGAAGGACGTCCGTACCCGCGCCTCCGCGACATCTACGCGACGGCCGAGGAGCTCGGGGTGCCGATCATCTTCCACACGGGAACCTCCGTGTTCCCGCTCGCGCGCAATCGGTTTGGCGAACCGCTGTTCTTGGACGACGTCGCCGTCGACTTTCCCGAGCTCACGATCGTGCTCGCCCACGCCGGTCGGCCGCTATGGATGGAGCAAGCGTCGTTCCTGACCCGACGCTTCCCGAACGTCTGGCTCGAGCTTTCGGGGATCCCTCCCCGCCGGTTGCCGATCTACCTGCCTCGGCTCGCCGAGCTCTCCTCTAAGACGCTCTTCGGCACCGACTGGCCGGGTCCCGGCGTCCAGGATCTGGGCGAGAACTTCCGGGCGTTCCGGGCCCTGGGCCTGCCACCGGACGTGCAGCGGGCGATCCTCGAAGAGAACCCGAAGAAGGTCTTCCGCCCGGAGTAATATCCCCCGAATCGCCCCCGTCGCACGCAAGCGGGACGGGTTGCCCGGTGCGCTCCGTGGCTAAATAGGGCGCTCGGCTCGGTGCTTCGTGGCCGACAAGCCGGGCGAGCCCGAACCGATCCCACCCGAGACCGAGGAGCCGACGGCTCCGCCGCCGGCCGCGGCGGAGGTCGTCGAAGGAGGCGAAGAGGTCGGCCGTCTCCCCCTTCCCCGACGCAACCGCGGCGAGACGTTCGGCATCGCGCGCCAGCTCCTGGGCGCGGCCCGCATCCGGGTGATGTGCGAGGATTCCGTCTCCCGAATGGGCCGGATCACCGGGAAGATGAAGAAGAAGATGTGGATCCGCGAGGGGGATCTGCTCATCGTCCGCCCGTGGGGATTCCAGGAGGGGAAGGCCGACATCCTGTTCCGGTACAGCCGGACCCAGTCGCAGTACCTCTCGCGGCGGAAACTCCTCCCGGCGACGATGGACATCTTCTCTACGGCCGAGAGCGAACCGAACCCCCCGGTCGCGACGTAGGCATATGGGGCCCTCCGACCGCCGACCGCTCTCCGCCGTGGAGAGCGTGGTCGTCGAAGAGAATGCGGTCGCGCTCGGCGTTTCGCTCGACGGCCTGATGGAGAACGCCGGACGGGCGGTCGCCGAGGAGGCCACGAAGCACCTCCCGCCCGCGCCCGCGACGCTGGCGATCGTCGCGGGTACGGGGAACAACGGGGGCGACGGCACCTGCGCGGCGTACTACCTCGCGCAATGGGGCTACGCGCCGGAGATCTGGCTGGTCCGGCCCGCGTCCGAGATCCGCTCGCGCCCGGCCCGACGATGCTTCGAGCGCGCCGAGCGCCATGCCCCGGTGCACGCGGGCCTTCCGACGGCGGAGGAGCTTCGTCGCTTTCCGCTGATCGTCGATGCGCTGCTCGGAACGGGGCAGGCAGGCCCTCTTCGTCCCCCGTACGGATCCGCGGTCTCGGCGATCCGCGAGAGCGGGGTCCCGGTGCTTTCGATCGACGAGCCGACCGGCCTCGGCAACCCGGGCGCGCTGAGGCCCCAGTGGACGGTGGCGCTGACGGCCCTCAAAGAGGGGATGACCCCGGCCGAATGCGGGGAGATCATCGTCCGCGACATCGGGATCCCCGCCGAGGCCTGGTTGCGGACCGGACCCGGCGAGTTCGTCTTCTATCGGCCGATTCCGCTGCGCCGCGGACGCGGCCGTGCCGGTCGGGTCATCGTGATCGGGGGCGGGCCGTATGCGGGCGCTCCGGCGCTCGCGGGACTGTCCGCGTTGAGGACCGGCGCGGAGCGGTCCACCGTTCTCGCCCCGAAAGGCGCCGCCGAGCGGATCCAGTCGTTCAGCCCGAACCTCGTGGTCCGGGGGATCGGCAGCGAGGCATTCTCGCCGCACGACGTGCCCGAGATCCTGGCCTTCGTCCGGTCCGCGCCGCCGAAAGCGATGGCGATCGGCATGGGAGCGGGCCGCTCGTCCGGGACCGTGGCCGCGTTCGAGCAGCTCCTCCGCGAGCTCCCTCCTGCGATTCCGATCGTCGTCGACGCCGACGCCCTCGAGGTCGTCGGCCGTGGCGCGCCGATCGGGCGCCCCGTGATTGCGACACCCAATGCGGGCGAGTACGCTCGGGTCTTCGGTGGGGACGATGCGCGCCCCTTATCCGAGCAGATCGACGGCGCCCGGCGCGTGGCGCGCGAACGGGGTGTCGTCCTCGTCGTCAAGGGAGAACCCGACATCGTGACCGACGGGCAGGGAGCGGTCCAGAACTACCATCATCACATCGCCCAGACCGTTTCCGGCGTCGGGGACATCCTCGCCGGGACGCTGGCGAGCTTGCTCGCTCAGGGGCTCCCTCCGATGAATGCCGCGCGCCTCGGGACGTTCTGGGTCGGAGACGCCGGGATCCGCGCCGCGGGCCGGCGAAGCTTCGGGGTCGTGGCGACCGACGTCCTGGAAGAGCTTCCCGCCTCGCTGCTCGCGGGGTTGGACCGGATCGCCCACAGCGGTTAACCGCCCTCCCGGCGCGGCTCAGACGTAGCGCATCCGCGCGCGAATCTCCCGAGCGCGCGTCCGAACCTCGGCATGGCCGGCGGGGTTCCCCTCCGCATATCCGGCAAAGAACTCCTTCAGGAGCGCCTCGCCCTTCGGCGACAGGGCCCGCAGGTCTTCGTCCACCAGGTGCAGGTCGATCCCCCGCTCCTCCACGCCGGCGTTTCGAGTTCCCATCGAGAGGTCGATCAGCGCCGCGGGGCCGCTCGGGCCGTCAGGGAAGAGGACGTTCGAGCTCGTGAGGTCGCCGTGCGCGATCCCTCCGGCGTGAAGCCGGCCGAGCGCGACCCCGAGCGAGCGGACCATCGCGCGAAGCGATTCCGGCTCGAACCGGGGATCTTCGAGGCAGGCGCGCAAGGTCGGTCCGGGAAGCTCTTCCATGATCACGCGATGGTGGGCGAGGTCGATGTCGTAGACGATCGGCGTCCGCACGCCGAGCCGACGGGCCTCCACGAGGAGCCGCACCTCGGCCCGGGTCCGCTCGGTCCGAAGGCGCTGGTCGAGCGCCTTCGGGCGGTAGCCCTTCGCGTCCCGTTCCTTGGCGACGGCGGGCAGGCCCATCCACTCGACCCGTCGGAGCGACGCCTCGGCTCCGCGCGACCAGAGGGGAGCGCCCTCACCGGCCGGTTCGCCGCCCATGTGCGATCTCCCCGTATCCGCACGAGCCGGGGGCTCTCAAAACCCTTGGCGAGGCCGCGCTCCGGCGACTTGCTTAAGGGGCTGCGGCCGGTCAGGGCTGCCGAATCACCATGGTGCCCTCGGAGTTGATCGGCCGCAAGACCGAAGAGGACGGGGTCGAGATCGTGTCGCTGAAGAACCCTCCCGTAAACGCGCTGAGCACATCGCTCATCTCGGCGCTCGCCGAACAGATCGCCGCGATCGATTCCGACCGGGGTTCGCGCGTCGTGATCGTGACGGGAGATGGTCAGTACTTCAGCGCGGGGGCCGACGTGAAGGAGATGGCCACCATGGACATGGCGCGGGCCCCCCAGGTCGTCGCCCAGGGCCTCCAGACGTTCGCGAGCCTAGAGAACCTTCGGACCCCGGTGATCGCGGCGATCAACGGCCTTGCGGTCGGCGGGGGGCTCGAGCTCGCCCTATCGTGCGATATCCGCATCGCGGGGGAATCCGCGAAGCTCGGCGCTCCCGAAACCAAGCTCGGCCTCGTCCCGGCCTACGGAGGGACCCAACGGCTCCCGCGACTGGTGGGAGGCGCGAAGGCGCGGGAGCTGATCTTCACCGGGGCGATGATCGGCGCGGCCGAGGCCATGCGGATCGGGCTCGTCAACAAGACCGTCCCGGCCGGCCAGGAGCTGAGGGCGGCGCGCGACCTCGCCCACACGATCGCCAAGAACTCGCCGATCGCGGTCCAAGCCGCGAAGCGCGCGATCCGGGGAGGCGAGGGACGTCCCATCGCCGAGGGACTCGCCCTCGAGTCCGAGCTGTTCCCCACCGAGATCC
>JAJYUO010000030.1 GCA_021792485.1 Thermoplasmata archaeon | reverse complement strand
CGAGGACCTGCGTGCGCAGGTCGATCTTGAGGATGACCGAATGCGGGCTCACGACCTGGAAGCCGGGGTTGAGCGTGCGGACGTAGGAACCCAGCCGGGTCACGACTCCCTGCTGGTACGGCTGGATCGTGTACAGCATCCGCTGAAGGATGATGAACAGGATGACGACCACAACGATGGCGGCCAGAGCGATTTCCACAACGGTGATGTCCGAGACCATCGATGTACCCGGTACACGAAAGAGGGGGTCGAGATTAAGCTCGTCGCTCGGGCTTAGGCCGGGGGGACGGGAGCGACCGGGACGACCTTGATCGAGACCCCTTCTCCCGATACGATTCGCACCGCGGTCCCGGCGGCGATCGGCATCGAGGAGCTCGCGCTCCAGATCTCGGAACCGACGCGGACCTTCCCCCGCAGGGTGTTCGGGACGACGTCGACGACGACGATCCCTTCCTTGCCCACGAGGGTCATCGGGATCGTGGGCATCGGCGGATGCCCCGGCGACACGTGACGGTAGTAGGGGATCTCGATCAGGGCTGCGGCGACCGCCGAGGCGGTCACGACAACGATCCCGACCCAGCTATTGAGGAGCAACGACGGCAGGAACAGGTAGAGCATGCCTCCGGCGAGGAGCACCGAGCCCGGGATCAGTAAGAGGGCACCCGGGTGGAACAGCTCGACGCCGAATAGGGCGACGCCCACGACCATCAGCACAACGGCCGTGATCGTCGCAGAATCCACCATCGCCCCGGTCACGTACCCAGCAGCCGACCGGTATTTGGCGCTGTCTAGCGGGTCGGAGCGGCTTACCGGATGTAGGTGTCGGTCGACGAGGTATCGAACCGTCGGACGATCCGGATGCTGCGGCCGTCGCCGCCGCGCGCGTACGAGAGGAACGGGAACATGCGCCAGAGGTCCCCGCTCGCCATGCGCGACGCCGGGTGCTCCGCCCCAAACGCGCGCTGGGTCACGTACGCCGTGACCCGGCGCACCGTGCCTTCCTCCAGGTAGCCGAGGGCGTGAAGGTACTCGTGGGCCAGCAGCACGTAGACGAACGAGTTCAGCTCGAGCGGGCTACGGGCATGCGCGCGCATCGTCGCGACGAGACTCTCGTTGAGGACGATCACGTTCCCGGCCACTTGCCAATAGGCTCCCAGGCCCGGCGGAAGGTCCGATAGACCGAGCCCCAGGCCGGGACGCTCGATGCCCAAGACGCGGTGGACCGCCGCCCGGACCACTTGGAAGATGTGGTCGTAGTTGGCCGGTCCATCGAGCCACGCAGCCTCGCGAAGGGGGCGATCGCCCGGGGGTCGAGCCGGCGCGCGTTCCGGCAAAATCAACGATCGGGTAGCGGCGGAGAGGAAGGAGTACATCGACCGGTTCCACGAGTGGGCCGCTCATATAGACGAGCTGTCCACCGGGTGAGCTGTCTTCGGAGGGTTCCCTCCGGCACGGCCCTCCATCCTATCCGCTCGGAGGGATTCGGACTCGGGCATGCCTCGCCCGGACGAGATCATGTACCCGACCCGGCCCGAGCGCCAGCAGGATCGACGCAAGGAAGCGCATCAGGGGAAGGTCTTGGACGAATTCTTCGACCATCCGACGCTCCTCGCGATCTCTCGCCTCATCAACCGGGGTCTTTTCGACGCGATCGATCATCCGATATCGACCGGCAAGGAAGGAGGCGTCTTTCGGGGCACGAAGGGTAGCGGGTTCGTGGCGATCAAGGTCTATCGAATCGGGAACGCTACCTTCCGCCGATTTCCGTCGTACGCGCTGGAAGAGCTCCGCCGGGAGGTCTCGGTACGGAACCTGCGTACTCTGATCCCCGCGTGGACGCGCCGCGAGCATACGATCCTGGGGCGCCTGCGCGCGGCGGGGGTCCGAGTCCCCGAACCGCTCGGATACCATCGCAACGTCCTCGTGATGGAGTACATCGGAGGACGCGAGGGAGCCGCTCCCCGGCTGAAGGATGCGCTGGTCGAGGACCTCTCGGGCCTCTACGACGATCTGGTCGAGCAGATCCGCCGGATGTGGGAGCCCGGAGGGTTGGTTCACGGCGACCTCTCTCCGTACAACCTCCTCTACCGGGAGGGAAAGGTCGTCGCGATCGATGTCGCTCAGGCCGTCTCGGTGGAACATCCGGAGGCGGTGCGACTGCTCGAGCGAGATGTGGGCCACCTCGCCGGGTTTCTCGTCCGAGAAGGACTAAAGGTCAAGGCTTCGGAGTTCCTGGAGCGCGTTCGTCCCCCGCCGAGCTCCACCGAGGAATAGCGATGCCCGTCCTGTACGCGCGAATTCCCGAGGACCGAATCGGAGTGCTGATCGGTCCTGCGGGTCGAACCAAGAGGGAGATCGCGACGCGCACCGGCGCCGAGCTCGAGATCGACGCGACGGAAGGGGAGGTACGCATCGCCTCCCCCGACGAGAATCCCGACGCCGCCATGAGAGCACGGGACATCGCGCTCGCCATTGCTCGCGGCTTCTCGCCGGGCCGCGCGCTCCGGCTGACCCGGGAGAATGCCCTGCTCGCGATCCTCGACATCAAGTTCGAGACCGGCAAACGCGACAAGGCCGCGCTCCGGCGGATTCGGGCGCGGTTGATCGGCACCCGGGGCCGAGCCCGCCAACGGATCGAGGAGCTGTCGGGCTGCTTCGTCAGCGTCTACGGTTCCACGGTCGCGCTCATCGGGGAGATCGACCAGATTGACCGAGGGCGGCGCGCGGTCGAGCTATTGCTGCGCGGAAGCGAGCATTCCACGGTCTTTCACCTCTTGGCGCGCCTGCGGTTCGATTCGGCGGTCGCCTCGGCGACGAGGCCGGGCGACCTAGACGGAACGGAGTGAATCGGTGGCGAAGGTCGTCGAACTCGATGGTCCCACGCTCGTCTGGGCCCGCGACCGTTTCGCCGAGTACTACCGTCGCGCGCCGCTCGATCCGCCCCCGCGGCTGGCCCGCCGGGAGTTCGCCGCCTTCCCGTTCTCCCGGGAGACGATGATGCGACGGCACGCGTCGTTCCGCACTCCGGAGGAATTCGGGCGATTCCTGGGAAGCGAGGTTCCACGCCACGTCTACTATTCCACGGCGTACTACCGCAAGCCGGCCGAACCGACGATGGCCCAGAAGGAGTGGCTGGGCGCCGATCTGGTCTTCGATCTCGATGCGGACCACCTGCGCGGGGCCGGGGATCTTGACTACGCGGGCCAGCTTCGGCTCGTCAAGGAGCGGTTGTGCGCGCTCGTCGACGACTTCTTGGTCGGAGACTTCGGCGTGGATCCGCGCGCGATGCTCCTCACGTTCTCCGGCGGTCGAGGCTACCATGTCCACGTGCGCGAGGAGCGGTTCCTTTCGCTCACCAGCCCCGAGCGACGCGAGCTGGTCGATTACCTCACCGGCACGGGCTTCGACCCGACGAGCGTGATCGGGCGCCGGCGGGAGGTGGAATCCCGCTCGGAGAACGCTCCGTCGGCGGGACGCGTGGGTCCGACCCGACTCCTTGCGGCGCCGGACGCTCCCGGGTGGACGGGACGCGAGACCCGGGCCCTTCTCGCGCTGTTGGCGCGGTGGGAGGAACTCGGAGCAGACCGTACGGCGACCGAGCTCGAGGCGATGGGAGTCCCGCGTCCGAAGGCGCGCCGTTGGGCGGGCCTGCTGATCGCCGACGGAGGGGCACGCCGGATCCGTTCGGACCCTGAGCTCGTCGTGCCGGCGGGCCTCGTGCCGAACGATCTGCTCGAGGTCGTTCTGAAGCAGGCGGAGATCGTCGTCCAGGGGGAGACCGATGCGCCCGTTACGACCGACGTCCACCGGCTAATCCGCCTTCCGGGGTCCCTCCACGGCGGCACCGGCCTTCGGGTCACGCCGCTGCGGCGCGACCAACTCGATTCGTTCGACCCGTTCCGCGACGCGGTCGTGGCCGAGGCGATCTCCGGGCGGACCCGGGTGATCCCTGCGGTCGATGTCGAGTACCCGTTCCCGGGCGGGCGCCTCAGGGCCCGCACGGAGCAGCCGATCGAACTGCCTACGACGCAGGCGCTGGTTTTGATCCCGCCCGGCGAATCGGAGCTTCGGCCTTCACCGGAATGACAAGCCGCCCGACCTTCTCGATCGACGCTTCGATCGAGTCGCCGGGCTTGAGCTTTCGGCTCTCATTCCCGAACTCGAACCCGGGCGCTCCTCCGAGGGTCCCGAGGCTCAGAAGGTCGCCCGGCTCCAAGGTGATCCCGCGGGAGAGATGCGCGATCACTTCGGGCAGGCGGAAGAGGTAGTCGTTGGTGTCCCCGGACTGGCGGACCGTTCCCGCGACCTTCAGCTCCATGCGGAGGGGGTACGGCTCCCCGATCTCCTCCTTCGGGACGACCCAAGGGCCGACGGCCATCGACGCGTCGAACCCCTTTCCCATGACCCAATCGGTCGAGCCGTCCGGCGGGTATTGGAGGTCGCGGTAGCCCATGTCGAGCGCGATCGTGTACCCGGCCACGAAGCCCATCGCCTCCGACGCCGGAATGTGCTTGCCGGACTTCCCGATGATCGCTGCGAGTTCGACCTCGACGTCGGGAAACGTTCCTGCGGCGTGGATCACCAGGCTCTCGCTCGGCCCGACCAGGCTGTTGAAGAACCGGGTGAAGAGGTACGGCTGGCGCGGCACCGGCTTCCCCTGCTCGGCGAGGTGGCTTTTCGAATTGGATGCGAGGCAGTAGATCTTCGCGCCGCGTACGACGGGCGCGAGCAGCTTGACCCCCTCTTCGGGCCTGAAAAGGAACCGGGCTCCGGTCGCGGCGCGCGGGGTCCAGCCGGATTTGCGCCGGCGGTCGATGTACTCCTGGATCTTCCGAGTGATCTCGACAGAATCCGCGCCGCCGGCGAAGAAGGCCCGCATGTCACGGAATCGGCTCGGGTCGGCGCCCTTGACGGGGTTGACACCGAAGTAGTCTCGGCAGGCGGTGTCGAGGTCGATGTACTCGTTCGCGTCGGTCAGCATGCCGAAGTGGAACTGGTCCGCGAGCGAGAAGTGGACGAGCTTCGTGCTCTTTCCCCCGCCTCTCCGCAGAGCGGGGGGCTCATAACGGGTTCGCGGACAGGACGATAGGGGCCCCGATCACGGATCGCGCGGTTCGTAGCTCGCCACGTATCCGTCATCCAGGCGCTCGACGCCGAGGAGCCGAAGTCGCGCAAGGTGCTCGAACCCCTCTGCCGCGGGCCCCGCGACCATCGGAGGGGACGTTCCCTGACCGATCAGCACCGGCGCGACGTAGACGGTGAGCCGATCGAAGCGGCGAGAGGCGACGACGCTCGCGATCACGCGGGCACCGCCTTCGACGAGGATCCGTCGCATCCCTCGCTCGTACAGAAGGGTCCACAGCTCTGGGAGCTCGACCCGGTCGGTTCCGGCGATGAGGCGCTCGACGTGGGGAGGGTAGGTCCGGTTGTTCGATTTTACCGTGGCGACCAGCGTGGGGGAGGAGCCGTCGAACACGCGGGCCCCGGCCGGGGCGCTCCCGCTCGAATCGAGCACGATCCGCGTGGGGGGACGGCCGACCAGGCGACCGATCTCCTCCCAGTGAACCGTGAGGGAGGGGTCGTCCAGGATCACGGTACCCGATCCCACGACGATCGCATCGCTCTCGGCCCGCAACCGGTGCACTCGGACGAGATCCTGCGGCCCGGAGAGGCGGGCGCGGACTCCGCGCGCGAACGCGAGCCGCCCGTCGATCGAGATCGCGCAGTTGAGCCAGATCCGAGGGCGCGCGCGAGAGTCCGGTTCGCTCATCCGGTGGGGCCGCTCAGCCGGTTCAGCTCGGCCTCGATCTCTCCGGTCGATTGGCCGGCGGCGTTCAGGTCGGTTACGTTCACCCGGACGTTCGCGAGCCCTCCGTCACGAGCGGCCGAAAGGAGCGCGAGCGCGGTCGCGAGGTCGCTGGCGAGGGCAGTCTTGGTCTTCGGTCCGATGGAACGAAGCGTTTCGGCAAGACGTACCGCGGTCCGTGCGGTGGCGAGCGGAACCTCCGCCGAGCGGCGAAGCGCCGCGATGCTCGCGGCGATCTTGCCGGCGTCGTTCGGACGGTCCTTGAGCTCCTTGCGGGCAGCGCGAACGGCCTCGTAGGCCTGGGCATCCTCGGTCATCGCCCGGACGAAGAACGTCCGCGCCTCCCAGCAGGCGGTCCGCGCCGCGACGAGCGGGTCGTTCTTCGGCGTGTTCGCGTCGATCGAGTAGGCGAGGACCATTTCGCCGAGGGCGGCCGCCAGGGCGCCGGCCGCGGCCGCCGCACTGCCTCCCCCGGGCGTGGGCGTACGCGCTGCGAGGCGGTCGAGGAACCGAGGGAACGGCTCGGCGGATCCGGCGGCCGCCCGGACCTTTCGCTCTAGGATCGCCGCCCGGTCGAAGTGATTGAGCTGGAGGTAATACTCCGCGGCGTCGAAGAGAGCCTCCTCCGGAACCAGGCCCACGATCTCCGATTCCTCGACGCCGACGCCGTAGCGGGCCGCCTCTCGGCGCACCGCCTCGAGCGCTCGATGGATCGGGGTCCGACGGTAGTCGGTGAGGTTCATCGAGACCTGGGCGCGGTTCCGTTCCTTGATCTCGAAGCCCAGCGCGCGAACCTCCGAGAGGCCGCCGTCCCGGGCGCGGACCGTCCGGGCGATCCGCTTCGCGATCTCCACGTCCGGGGTCGTCAAGTAGGCGTTGTAGGCGACGAGCACGGCGCGCGCTCCGATCGCGACGGCGCCTGCCGTCGGGTGAACGCGGGCCTCCCCGAAGTCCGGGGCCCGGGCCGGGTCCCGCTGAATCGACTCCTTCAGCCCCTCGAATTCGCCCGCGCGCACAGTCGGAAGTTCGGAGCGTTCGGGCCGTCGCGCGGCCGCGCCGTAGAGATACACGGGGATCCCGAGCTCGCGGGCCACGCGCTCTCCGAGGCGGTGCGCGCACGCGATCGCATCGTCGATCCGGGAGTCCTCGAGCGGCACGAACGGGACGACATCCGTCGCCCCGATGCGCGGGTGCTCGCCCCGTTGGTGGTTGAGGTCGATCAGCTCGGTCGCCACCCGGATCATCGCCATGGCTGCGTCGACCAGCGCCGTCCCCTCCCCGACGAGCGTGATCACCGATCGATTGTGGTCGGCGTTCGACTCGACGTCGAGCACCACCACGCCCGGTACGCTCCGGGCGGCGTCGGCAATGCGTCCGACCTTCGCCGGGTCGCGTCCCTCGGAAAAGTTTGGAACGCACTCGAGCCAGCTCATGATGCGACCTCCTCGAAGCCGTCGAGGCTCTGCTGGCGCCCGCGAGGAGCCGAGGAAGCCGGGCCCGATGGCTTCGGAGCACGTTCCAGTCGGCGCAGCGCCGAGCGAACCCGCTCCTCGGAGAAGCCATGGCGACGAACGAGGACGTCGGCGACCCGGTCGGGGTCGGGTTCCCGGAAATCGAGCCGAGCGACCGGCATCGTGTTCGGATGCCGAAAGATCTCCGCGACCTCGTCGGCCTCGACGGGGTCGAGCCCGGTGCGCGCGATCGTCTCGGTCCACCCGAGGTGCTCCTGGGCGATCTTGAGCGCCTTCTTCGGACCGTAGCCTCGGACCCCGTCGTTGAAGTCGGTTCCCACGAGGACGCCGATCAGGATCAGTTCGTCCCCGGAGATACCGAGCTGCCGGAGCATCTCGTCCCGGTCGATCAGCTGGGCGGCGTCGGCCCCTCCGCTCCGATTCGACCGACGGGCCGCGAGCCCCCGCACCAATCGGGGAGAGCCGAAGAGCAGCGTATCGTAGTCCTCGGACGCAGTCGCCCAGACGACGCCGTCGACCGCCATGCGAGCCGCCTGGGCCTCCCCTTCGCTCGGCGCTCGAACCGTCGGCATCCCCAGCGCGTCGAGCAACTCGATCGTCTCTTCGACCATGGGGGGGGTGAGCCGCGAGGTCTGCGCGGCCTTACGTCGGGCGGTCGCAAGGTCCCCGGCCGCGAGGGCCGCCTGCCACTGATCCGCCGCCCGCTCCTTTGCGGCGATCCGTTGGCGGATCGTGCCGGCCTTGCGCTCCGGCGGCTTTCCGTCAAAGACCCAAACCGGTCGGACGCCTTCGGCAAGCAGCGAGGTGGTCCGGTAAAAGGAACCCATGAGATGGCTTGTCGGCCGACCGTCCGCGTCGGAGAACGGCCGGCCGTCGGCTTGGCGGATGGTCGCGAGGAACTGATAGAGGGCGTTGTAGGCATCGACCGCAACCGCTCGCCCGGCGAGATCGCTCCATGGGAGCTCCCGCGGGGACACGATATCCTTGAACGGCAGCCCCACGCTCCGGCGAGCGGACTTCAGTACTTGGCCTTGCCGGCGGTCTTCCCGGTCGGACGCGCGAGCCTAAATCCCGCTCCGGCCTCTTGGCCCGGGGCCGAACGATGGAGTTCACGTGGAAGGACGATGAGGGAGCCCCGCCGCTGGGACCCGGGGCTACGATTTTGACGTGCTTTCCGAGCGCCGGGCTCGCGACGACCATCGCAGCCCATTACATCGTACGGACCCTCAAGCTCCCCCGCATCGGGATCCTTGCTTCGGCGGAGATGCCTCCGATCGCCGTCATCCAAGGCGGGATCGTGAACCCTCCGGTCCGCGCCTACGGACGCCGAGATTTCGCGGTCGTCCTTTCCGAGTTCCCGCCAACTCCTTCCCAGGCTTCTGCCCTCGCCCGAACGCTGTTGGGCGAGGCCGAGCGTCGCAAGGCGCGCTGGATCGTGGCGTTGGAAGGGGTCTCTCCGCACCCCCAGGAGGAGGACGCCGAGGCCGGGACGGAGGAGCCGGAGCCGAAGGTGTATGCGGTGGTTTCCCAGTCCGGCGGAGCCGCATCCGACGCGATCCGCAAGAGCGGAGCGGAAGGACTGGACGAGGGGGTGCTCGGCGGGGTGTCGGGGGCCCTACTGGTTCAGGCGCTCGGACGCCCGCTCCCGGTCGCCGTTCTCCTAGCGACCGCGCGGTCGGCTCAGGTCTTCCCGGACCACCGGGCGGGGGCCGCGCTCATCGAGGCGCTGGACCGGGTGCTCCCAGAACTCAAGATAGATACCCTGCCGTTGCGCGCACAAGCCGAAGAGATCGAGCGGGCGCTAAGGGCGGTCATGAAGGGTTCTTCTCCCGCCGGAGCCGAGCCGGCAACTCCGTCCGGGGCCGATTCGATGTATCAGTGAACGCAGAGCCGCGGGCTAGAACGAGTCGGTGTACGACAGGAGCCAGAACGTTCCACCGATGATCACGACGAACAGCCCCAGGATCGCGAGCGGGTTCGATGAGAAGTACTCGATGGTCACGCCGATCAGGATCGCGGGCAGGACGATCGTCAACAGCGCTGTGAGGATCCGGCCGTCCATTCGGGTCGCATTCAACGAGTCTACCACTTAACGTTGTGTCCCATACCGCAGGTGGATGCGGGTCCCGGGCCGGCCCTGCCTGGACGCTTCGATGGGTTTCCCTAGGGGGCCGGTGGGGGTCGGAGTGCGTCGTGTACCTCGAACGTGAGCTCCGCCTCAAGGCCGGCGGCGGGAATCGGGGGTAGTGCCTCGGTCGGGGGCGCGACCCCAGGGCCGATCGCGGAGATCGGCGGCGCAACGTCGATCGGTACGGGAGCCGCGGGAGCGATCATCGAGCGGAGGAACGTTTCGGCAACGTCGATGTAGTTCTGCTCGACGTAGTCGCCGATGAGCTGCGCCCAGTGATCGGAAACGCTTCGGAATGCGCGCGAACCGAAGGATCCGACGAGCGATTGGTTGTCGAGCACGTGGAGGGCGGCTCGGTTCTGGCTCTTGAGGTCGGAAAAGCCTTCGAGCAGATGGATGCGTCCGAGCGTTCGGTCCGCGATCGCCCGCCGTTCTCCCTCGCAGGCGAACGGCTTGAGTACGAACGCGGTCACGTGCCGGCTTCGCTCGCTCGCGAGTTCGAGGAGGTTCGGCAACACGCCGCTGCCCGCTCCCCCACCGAGACTGCCGATGATCGTCACGAAGTGGACTTGGTCGAACAGTCGACGCAGCGCCGGCTCCGCCGCCCGCGCCAGCGTCGCTCCGGCGAGCGGGCTGCCGCACGTGTCCGCCGGCCCTCCCCCTTCGGGGATGAGGCACATCTGATGGTCGAACTCCTTGCAGTCCTGCACGCGCGTATCGCAGTTGATCGCGACCGTCTCGAGATGGCGCAGGTGGCGAAGCGCGATCGGTCGGGCGACGCGGATCGCGCCGCCGCCGACGGCGATCAGGACGAACCGTACGTCTTCGCCCAAGCGGACGGTCGCGGAGATCGCCGCTCCGTTCGGCTCGTCAATTCCTGACGACAGACCGCCTACGTTCGCACCTCGGTTGGCCCCGGACATGTGTCCACCCCGCTTCCATGTTCGCCCTCGGGAACCCCTATCGACCGAGCACGCCCTTGCGTTCGAGATTCTTCCCGCTCTCGCGAAGCGCCGACTCCCGCTCCTGCCGCGCGGCCGCCTGCTGGAGGCCCTCGTGGTGGTAGGCGATGGT
>JAJYUO010000029.1 GCA_021792485.1 Thermoplasmata archaeon | reverse complement strand
GACGACCTACTCCCGGGCCGGGCAGCCGATCGGCTCTCGTCCCGTCGCGTCGGTGCCACCGATTAGTTCGCGTCCGACCCGGAGGGGGAGGCGGCCGTCTTCGACGCCTCGGCTGCGATCTCATCCACGAACCGCCGGAACATCGCCAGAACGGAGCGAGCGGTGATGATCCCGATGACGTGGTCACCGTCCGCCACGACGATTCGGCGGACTCGGTGGTGCGCCATCATCTCGGCGACGTCGTCCATCGGGAGATCCGGAGGGCACGTCAGCACCGGATGCGACGCGATCGATCCGATCTGAATCTTCGACGGGTCCTGCTCCGCCGCCACGACCTTCTCGAGGATGTCGTGCTCGGTGACAATCCCGCTGATCGGATGATCGCCTCCCGCGATCACGGCGTACCCCTGGCCGTGGTCGACCATCAATCGCACGCAGCTCAGGACATCGTTTTGGACGTCCACCGTGAGGACCGTCGGATCCATGAGGTCCTTCGCCCGCAAGCGCATGGTCGGGGCCAGACCCACTGAGCGATATAGCAGGTACGAGCGTCGCCCGGCGTGCGTCATTCTAATGGGCGGGCTGCGCCCCGAGGGACGCGAACCGTTCGCGGAAGAGCGTTCGAATGTCGGATCTCGTTACGGTTTCGGAGCTGACGCGGTCGTTCCGGCCCGGCCCTCCCGCGGTCGATCACATCTCTTTCTCCGTCCGTCGCGGCGAGATATTCAGTCTCCTCGGCCCGAACGGCGCGGGCAAGACGACGACGATCCGCTTGCTCTCAGGGTTGATCTACCCCACGTCGGGCGAGGTTCGGATCCTGGGCATCGTGACCACCGATTCTTCCCAGGTAGAGGAGATCCACAATGCGATCGGCCTGCTGCCCGAGGTTCCCGGTCTCTATGAGAGCCTATCGGCAATGCAAAATCTCCGCTTCTATGGGCGGATGCACAGCTTGAGCGAAGCGACGATCAACGAGCGCGCGCGCGAGTTGCTGGCCGCGTTCGACATCTGGGGTCGGCGCGACGATAGGGTCGCAACGTACTCGAAGGGAATGAAGCAGAAGGTCGCGATCGTCCGCGCCCTCCTGCACGATCCGGAATGCCTCATCTTGGATGAACCTCTCTCTGGACTCGACCCGGAGGCGGCCAAGTCCACCCGGGACTTTCTGGTCGATCAGCGTCGGCGGGGCCGGACCGTGATCGTGTCGACGCACAATCTGGACGACGCCGATCGGCTCAGCGACCGAGTCGCGGTAATCCGCTCCCGGCTGCTCGCTCTCGACACCCCTTCCCAGCTCAAGTCACGGCTCTTTCGCGCCCGGGTCGAGGTCCGCATGCAGAACGGCAGTCCGTCGGTCCTCGACCGCGTCCGCTCTCTCCCCGGGATCCTGCATGCATCGTGGGAGCCCCCGTCCCTCATCTTGGAGCTCGCCGAGCCGGAGAGCGAACTTCCCGAAGTGATCTCGACGCTGGTGCGGGCGGGCCTTCGGCTGCAGTACGTTACCCCGATGGAGCACAGCCTGGAGGACGTGTACCTGAAGCTGGTCGACGACGCACGCGGGCGCGCGGGAGCCGGACCGTGAAACTCGAACGGGTCCGCGAACTCTTCCACAAGGACTTCGCAGAGCTCCGCTCGAACCGTTCGGTGTTCATCTCGCTCTTCGTTTTCCCCGCGCTCTTCCTGCTCGAGGGAATCGGGAGCGCGGTCGCGCGTTCGTTGACGACCTCGAGCTCGCCGGCATCGTTGGTCGCCTCGTACATCTCCGGAGCCTCCCTTTCCCTCGACCTGCTCCTCTTCGTACCCGTGATCACCGCGGTGACGATCGGGTCGAACTCGATCGTTCAGGAGAAGACGACGCGCAGCCTCGAACCGCTCCTGGCCACGCCGATCACGGACACCGAGTTGCTCGTCGGGAAAGCGATGACTCCCTTTCTGCCGGGCGTCATCGCGGTGTGGGTCTGCTACACCGTTCTGTTCACGGTGATCGACGTCCTCGCCTGGCCTGTGACGCATGCGATCGTGTTCCCCACCGCGATCACGCTCTTCCAGATGTGGATCATCGTACCGTTGCTCGGCTTGGTGGGAACGTTCGGAGTGCTCACGATATCGAGCTGGGCGAAAGACGCGCGCGCCGCTCAGCAGATGAGCACGGTGATCGAGCTCCCCGCGATCGGGCTGATCCTTGTGGTCTTCTTGTTCCTGCCCTCGAGTTGGGAGGTCCTCGGAGCGTTTGCGGTCGGGCTAGCCATCGCGGCGTACGGATTGCTGCGCGTAGCCATTTGGCGGTTCGACCGACCGTCGATTCTCGTGAATTGGCGGTAGCCGAGGATGTCTCCCAACGCTCCACGCCGGGGCGTTGGACTGTCCGAGTCCCCTAACGTTATATCGCATAGTCCCGGTCGCAAACGCGGTAGGCGCGGCTATGGCGAAGACGGCACGACCGGCATCCGAGGCGGGGCCACGGCCGGGTCACGAGCTCTCGAACGATCGACTCCTCGCGATGTATCGGGTCATGGCGTTCGCTCGGGCCATCGACGAGCGGTGCCTATCCCTTCAACGGCAGGGTCGGATCGGCTTCTACGTCCCCGCCTCGGGTCAGGAAGCGGCTCAGATCGGATGCGCCGCGGCGCTCACGGACGACGACTGGTTGTTCCCGGCCTACCGGGAGCTCGGTCTCGCCCTCTGGCGAGGCGTGACCTTTCGCACCCTGATGGATCAGTTCCTCGGTACCTCTGCGGACCGGCTCAAGGGTCGCCAGATGCCCAATCACTACGGATACCGAGAGCGCAACCTCGTGGTCGCATCGAGCCCGATCGGGACGCAGATCACGCATGCGGTCGGGGCCGCGATGGCGATGCAGCGCCGCCGTGCTCCGCAGGTGAGCGCGACGTTTTTCGGGGACGGAGCGACCAGCTCGAACGACTTCCACGCCGGCATGAACTTCGCCGGGGTCTATCGAACACCTACGATCTTCTTCTGCCAGAACAATCAGTGGGCGATTTCGCTTCCTCGGGAGAGGCAAACCCGCAGCGCGACCTTGGCGCAGAAGGCCGAGGCGTACGGGTTCCCGGGCGTCGTGGTAGACGGCACGGACATCCACGCGGTGTTTGACGCCGTCGCCACCGCACGGGAGCGCGCGGTCGCCGGGGAAGGGCCGACGCTCATCGAAGCTCAAGTCTACCGGTTCGGTCCGCACTCGACGTCGGACGATCCCCATCGGTACCGATCCGACGCCGATCTCGCGGAGTGGAAGCGCCGGGATCCGATTCTCCGACTTCGCGAGGAACTTCAGAATTCGGGCACCCTCACTGAGACGGGGGAGTCGGAACTCCAGGACGCGATCCGACGCGAGATCTCCGAGACGATTGCGGCCGCGGAGGGAGCTCCTCCGATTGACCCGGCCACGCTTTTTGACGACACCTTCGCGCAGCGTACCCCTCGTCTGGAGGAAGAGCGCGCGGAGTTCGAGCGTCTCGTGCGCGAGGGTGTGATCCGCCCATGACCGAGATGACGCTGGTCCAGGCCGTGAATCGCGGACTCTTCGAGGCCATGAGGCAGGACCCGGATGTCCTCGTGCTTGGCGAAGACGTCGGGGTGGACGGCGGTGTCTTCCGAGCCACCGACGGGCTGATCAACGCGTACGGAGCCGAGCGGGTGATCGACACTCCCCTCTCGGAAACGGGGATCGTCGGAACCGCGATCGGGATGGCCCTGTATGGTCTCAAGCCGGTCGCGGAGATCCAGTTCCTCGACTTCATCTACCCCGCATTCGACCAGATCGTCAGCGAGCTCGCGAAGTTCCGGTTCCGTTCGGGGGGTCAGTACCCTTGCCACGTAGTCATCCGAGCGCCGTACGGGGGAGGGATCAAGGGCGGGGTCTACCACTCGCAAAGCACCGAAGCGTACTTTTGCCATACGGCGGGATTGAAGGTCGTGATCCCGTCCACCCCAGCGGACGCCAAGGGGCTCCTGCTGACCGCCATTCACGACGAGGACCCCGTGATGTTCTTCGAACCCAAGAGGATTTACCGGACCGCCACCGGTGAAGTGCCCGACGGGGATCACCGCGTACCCTTCGGGCAAGCCCGAACGGTGCGCGAGGGGGAGCACGTCTCGATCTTCGCGTACGGCGCGATGGTTCCCTTGGCGAGCGAGGCGGCCGCCGCCCTGGCGCGCGACGGCATCTCGGCCGAGATCATCGACTTGCGGACGCTGGTTCCCCTGGACGAGGCGGCAGCGATCGCGAGCGTGGAAAAGACCGGGCGCGCCGTGGTCGTCCACGAGGCCGCGCGATTCTGTGGCTTCGGAGCCGAGCTCAGCGCGATCCTCGCGGAAAAGGCATTTTACTCGCTGAAGTCCCCGGTCCTCCGCGTCACCGGGTACGACACCCCGTTCCCCTATGCGCTCGAGAACGTTTACCTCCCCAGCGCGGCCCGGATCGAGGCCGCCGCACGGACCGTGGTCCGCGAAGGGTGACACGGAGCGACGATGACGTACGAGTTCCGGCTCCCCGACATCGGAGAGGGCGTCGCCGAGGGGGAAGTCGTCCAATGGTTCGTCAAGGAAGGCGACGCGATCCAGGAGGACGCCCCGCTGGTGAGCGTTCTTACGGACAAGGCGAACGTCGAGATTCCCTCTCCGAAATCCGGTCGGATCGTCACGTTGCACGCCCGGGTCGGGGAGAAGGTGAAGGTCGGGGGGCTCCTTGTCACGATCGAACCGACCGGCACGGGCGCGCCGGGTGCCCCTTCCGGCTCTTCGCACTCCACCCCGGCGGCCCCTTCTTCGGCGATCCCGCCCGCCGTTCCCCGCGGTGTTCCTTCCGCGCCCGCGGTTCCTCCTCCCCTCGCCCAAGCTCGCGTGCTGGCATCCCCGAGCCTTCGCCGCAGGGCGGCCGAGCTCGGCATCGACCTTTCCTCGATCCGTGGCTCCGGCCCCGGCGGGCGCATCCTCGACTCCGACCTCGCCACCGTGGCCGGCGCTTCGGCGGCGGCCGCCCCCGCTCTTGCGATGCCGCCGAAAGCGCCCGCACCTGCAGTGGCCGCCGAAACCCCGCGCTCCTCGTCTACGGACCAGATCACGAGGATCCCTATCCGCGGGGTACGTCGAGTGATCTTCGAGCACATGGCCGAGGCGAAGCACAAGGCGGCTCACTTCACCTACGTCGAAGAAGTCGACGCGACCGAGCTCGTCCGGATGCGCGACCGGATGGCCCCTCACGTCGAGAAACAAGGAGTCAAGCTGAGCTACCTACCGTTCATCGTCAAGGCGGTTGTGGCCGGCCTCCGCGACCAGCCCGGCCTCAATGCCACGATGGACGACGAGCATCAAGAGCTCCTGCTCCACAGCGCCTTTCACATCGGGATCGCTACGGCGGCGCCGGACGGGCTGCTGGTCCCCGTAATTCGCGACGCCGACGCGAAGAGCATCCAGCAGCTGGCACGTGAGATCCAGCTCCTTGCGGAGAAGGGCCGCGAAGGGAAGCTGACACGCGAGGAGCTCACCGGCTCCACGTTCACGATCACGAGCCTGGGCGCCCTGGGAGGCGTCCTCGCGACCCCCGTTCTCAACTACCCTCAGGTCGGAATCCTCGGCGTGCACAAGATCGTTCGCCGCCCGGTCTACCGACCCGACGGTTCGATCGGCCCGGCCGACCTCATGAACCTCTCGGTATCGGTCGACCACCGGGTCCAGGACGGGATCGTCGCGGCGAGATTCCTCGCCGCGGTCAAGGCGAGCCTCGAGGATCCGCACCGGCTGTTCGCGGACATGGCATGACGGACGTCCCCGGCTCCACCGTGCCTCTTCCCTACACCGCGCAGGAGGTCCTCCGCCGCGTCGGCCCGGACGCCCGCGAGGCGCTCCGGTCCGCCTACGGGTGGATGATCCCCGGGCGCACCCTCGACGCGCGCATGCAGGCCCTCCAGCTCCAAGGGCGCGTGGGATTCTACGGCGCGACCACCGGCCATGAGGCGGTCAATGTCGCCGCGGGGATGTCGACCCGGGCCGACGACTGGATCTTCCCCGGTCTTCGAGAGCAATTGGTCGCCCTGGTGCGGGGCTATCCTCTATCGCGGTACGCTCAGCACCTCTTCGCGACGGCGCGGGATCCGTCTCGGGGACGCCAGATGCCCTGCCACCCGACCGCGCGCGAGGTCCACTACGTCTCAATGTCGAGCGTCATCGGCACCCAGATCTCGCACGCCGTCGGCACCGCCTGGGCGATGCGCCGGCGCGGGGCTCCGGGCATCGCGCTCGCCTTCTTCGGAGACGGGGCCACGAGCGCGAATGACTTCCACGCGGGCCTCAACTTCGCGGGCGTCGCCGGGCTACCGGTCATCTTCGTGTGTGCCAACAACCAGTGGGCGATCTCGCTGCCGGTCGAGCGGCAGAGCGCGGCCGCGACGCTGGCCCAAAAGGCGTCCGCCTACGGGTTCTCCGGGATCGCGGTCGACGGGACCGATTTCGTCGCCGTGCTCGACACGTTTCGGACGGTGCTCCGGGAGTCCCGGGAAGGAACCGGGCCGCACTTCGTCGAATTCCGCGTGTACCGTATGACCCCGCACTCGAGCTCGGACGATCCCAGCCGCTATCAGCCGACGGACTGGGACTCCCGGGCGAAGGCGCTGGACCCCGTCCTTCGCCTCGAGGCGTGGCTCTCGAGCGTCGGTTGGCTCGATCGGGACGATCGTGAGGAGTACGCCCGGCGCGCTTCCGAGAACGTCCGGGGCGCGATCGCCGAAGCCGAAGCGACTCCTCCTCCGGACCCCGCCTCCTTGTTCGAAGACGTCTATTCTCGACCACTCTCGGTGCCCGTGGAGGTCCCCCGCGCCTAGGAGCGCCATGGCCGGTACCTACGCTCGTTCGACCGACGCCCTGGTCATCGGGGGCGGGCCGGGCGGATACATGGCGGCGATCCGACTGGGCCAACTCGGGAAGTCGACGATCCTCGTCGAGAAAGGTCCGCTGGGAGGCGAGTGCCTCAACCGGGGATGCATCCCGTCCAAGGCGCTGATTCATGCTTCGGAGCTCTACTCCCACGTCCGCTCGGAGGGTCCGGAGATCGGCGTCCTAGCCCCCGACGCCACGTTCGACCTCGCGAAGGCGATGGCCTGGAAACAGTCGGTCGTCGAGAAGGAACGGCAGGGGGTGCAGTCTTTGCTGAAGACCGCCGGCGTCACGGTGCTGCCGGGAGTGGCCCGCTTCACCGGCCCGCGGTCCGTCGGGCTCACCGGGCCGGACGGAGGCCTAGAGCGCATCGATTTTGCGAACGCGATCATCGCGACGGGCGCGGTCCCGGTCCAGCTCCCGGGGTTCGAGACCGACGGGGCGAGGGTCGTCAACGCTTGGGAGCTGCTTTCGATTCCCAAGCTGCCGGCGTCGATGATCGTCCTCGGCGGCGGCGTGAGCGGCTGCGAGCTGGGGGAATTCCTCGCCCGCGTCGGCGTGAAGGTGACGATCGTGGAGATGATGCCCCAACTGCTCCCGGGCATCGAAGCGGATCTCTCCCGCGAGCTCACGCGCCGGTTCGCGAGCGCCGGCGTGAACGTCTACACCGCCTCGAAGGCGCTTCGGCTCGAGCGCACGCCGGAAGAACTCGTGATGACGATCGAGAAGGAGGGGAAACGCGAGACGGTGCGCGGCGAGATGCTGTTCGTGACGATCGGCAAGCGGCCGGATACGCGAGCTCTCGGCCTGGACGAAGCGGGGGTCGCCGCGGACGCTCGGACCGGGTTCGTCGGCGTGGACGATCAGATGCGCACCAATGTGCCGCACATCTACGCGGTCGGCGACGCGGCCCGCCCCCCGATGCTCGCGCACAAGGCCTACCGGGAGGGAATCGTCGCGGCGGAGGCGATCGCCGGCCGGCCGACCCGGTTCGACTTCCAGTGCATCCCGTCGGTGGTCTTCACCGAGCCCGAGCTCGCGTCGGTCGGGGACACCCTCGCCGATGCGCTCGCGAAGGGGCGCCGGGCGCGCGAGGTGCGCTTCCCGTACCTCGCGCTGGGCCGCGCGCACGCGAACCATGCGACGGACGGCTGGGTCAAGATCGTCGGCGACGATGCGAGCGGACTCGTGCTCGGAGTGCACGCGGCCGGTGCCGCCGCGGGCGAGATGATCAGCGAGGCCGCGCTGGCGATCGAGATGGGCGCCACGGTCCGCGATCTCGCGGGAACGATCCACCCTCACCCCACCTACGGCGAGTTGATCGCCGAGGCGGCTCTTTTGTGGCTGGGAGAGCCGATGCACGTCGCACGGAGGCCGCTGGATGCCGTCCGTCGTTGACTGGGGCCGCGTCGAGTACGTCGCCGCGCTGGATCGCATGCGGGCCCTGGTCGCGGCGCGCCGACGGGGAGCGATCGACGATACGCTGATCTTCGTCGAGCATCCTCCCGTCGTCACGATCGGCATCGAGGGAGACGACGGCGCAGCCGAGAGGTCCGGGCTCCCCGTGGTCCGGGTCGAACGCGGGGGGAAGAGCACCTACCACGGACCCGGCCAGCTGGTCGGCTACCCGATCGTCGATCTCGGGGCCCGTCACCGGGACGTTCGCCGGTTCGTGCACGAGCTCGAAGGCGTAATCATCGCCTCGCTCCGTCCGTTCGGGGTCCGGGGCGAGCACGTATCGGGACGGCGCGGTGTTTGGGTCGACGGCGAACGAAAGATCGCCTCGATCGGGATCGCCGTGGACCATTGGGTGACGTTCCATGGCTTCGCGCTCAACGTCGATGTCGACCTGACGGCGTTCGCCTCCTTCCATCCGTGCGGGTTCGATGGCAACGTGATGACAAGCCTGCGCGCGGAGTTGGGTCGCCCGGTCGGCATCGACGAGGTCCGCCCGGTGGTCCAGCGAGAATGGGTCCGCGTCTTCGCAACTCCCCTCGCGGCGCCGCCGGCCGTCGCATGATTCCGGCCGACGATCGTCCCCGAATGCTCCTGGTCGGAGGAGGCGGGGGCCTCGTGGGCCGGGCGATCCTCCGGGAGTTCGCTCCTACCCACCGGATCCGTTCGGTGCACCGTCACCCCGTCGCGGAGGAGACCCGGCTGGGCGTCGAGTGGGTTCGAGCGGACGTCGGCGGCGTCCGATCGTGGGCCGATCTTCTCGAGGGTTGCCAGCTCGTCGTCAACCTCGCGTGGTACCGGTCGGGGAGCGCCCGCCGGTTTCGCCCGCTCGCCGACGGGCTTCTCCGCCTGACCGAGGAGGTCGCGGCGTCGCCGGGGGTCCATCGGTTCGTCCATCTCAGCGTCCCCGATGCTCCCTCTCACCTAGAAGGCGAACTTCCGTACCTCTACTACAAGCGACGGGTCGATCGAGCGATCGAAGGAACCGCGGCGCCGTACCTGATCCTGCGCCCGACGATGCTCTTCGGCCGCTCGGACCGCCTGCTCACCGTGATGATGCGGACGATGAAGCGCTTCGGCCGGTTTCCGATGTTCGGGGATGGGGAGTATCACGTGAGCCCGCTGGCGAGCCAGGACCTCGCCGCGATCGTCCGGTGGGAGCTCGGCGGGACTCCGCGTCGGAGCCTCGTCCTCGGAGGGCCGGAGCGATGGCGATACCGTGACCTTACGGACCGGATGTGGAGCGCGCTGGGCCGTCCGCCGCGCTACTGGCAGTTGTCACCGGCCGGCAGCCGCAGGATCGCCTCGCTCCTCGAGCACCTGGGTTCGACGCTGATCTACGAGTACGAGGTCGAGTGGCTCCTCTCCGATCGGCTGGGTCCGCCCCCCTACGAGGGGCTCCCCCGGCCGTTGGTTCGGGTGGCGCCGTTCCTGGACGAGACGGCCGCTCAGCTACAGTTCCGATCGGACGGGTCCCACCACTCCGGATCCCCGCCGAAGGGTTCCTAAACCCGCGATGCCATCCGGGAGACATGGCCGCGGTCCCCACGTCGCCCGATCGCGAGAACCCGATCGAGGATGTGCTGAAGGCGTTGACCGACCGCGAGGGGGATCTCGAGGTTACCCTCGATGGATTCGAGATCCAGTTCCCGTTCCTCCGAGACCCGTTGAGGGTGAAGGGGACCCTCACGCTGCGCGTCCACATGCGCGAGACCCCTCCGAGTGGGGGGCCCCGCGGCCGCCGTCGGGCCTAGGCCGCACCGCGGCCGCATGCGCTCCCCGGCCTAGATTCCGAACGCGCTGTGGATCCCAAGCCCTACAAGGTAGCCCGCGAGCCCGGCTCCCAGTCCGATCACCAACATCCGTAGACCGGCCCTCCAGACCGAGCCGACCGTTGTCCTCGCCTCGTACCAGCCGATGGCGAAAAGCATCCCCGCCGCCAGAACGATCGCAGCGATCGCGGCGGTGGAGACCGCCCGGCCGACGCGCGTAGAACTGACGGCGGACGAAGCGTTCCAAAGCTTCTCTCGCCACGCGTCGGACATCACTCTGCGGACTGCGGTCACAAAGGAAGGTCTGATTGTCGGCCGATATTGTGAAGTTCTGCTCGACGCTGGAGCATACGCGGAGTCAAGCGACATGGTGTTGGAGCGGTGCTGTTATCGAATTGCCGGTCCGTACAGAACTCCTAATCTGCGCGTGCATGGTGTTGTCGCCTACACTAACAGGCCTCC
>JAJYUO010000028.1 GCA_021792485.1 Thermoplasmata archaeon | reverse complement strand
CGCTCCCTGCGCCATCGATCCCGCCGCCCCGCCGACCGCCACGAATGCGACCTCGCGGTACCGACCGAGGGGAACGAAGCGGTTCCCGATGCGCAGTAGGTCGTGCTCGAAGCGAAGTCCTTCCCGAACGCCGCGGTAGGCGTCCGCGGAGGTCACGGCGGATTGGTAGGCGTGGATCTGGAGTGGGTCGGGGCCTTTCGGCAGGGGAACGTTCTCGGGGAACGGATCCCACGGGAACTGACCGATCACGTCCGTTCCCAGCGGGTCGACCGCATATCAAACCGCCGCCGCGCGTCAGCCGAGTTGCAGGGCCTCGGTGAATCGTCGAGGCTGCCCGAGGTCGAACCGCCGAGGTCCGAACTCGGCGGGATCGAGGTCGACGCGCTCCCCGAGGATCATGCGCGCGACGCGGGCGGTCGACGACGGGGCGAGCATCATCCCGTGGCCTCCGAACCCGTTCGCGTGGACGAAGCCGCGCAGGCGTGGATCCTCCCCGAGTACGGGAAGGCCGTCCGGAGTGTCGTCGTAGAGACCGGACCAGGCTCGTAGCACCCCGACGCTCGCCAGCGACGGGAGAACTCGCACGAGGGCGCTTGCCATCCGCGCCAGGAACGCCGGGCTGCTCGCCATCGCGCTCGTCAAAGGCTGTCGCGTCGCCGGCGAAATCCCTCCCACGATCTCACCGCGCATCGTTTGACTGAAGTACAGGCCGTCACGGGCCCGAACGACCATCGGGTCGAGGAACGGTTTCAGCGGTTCCGTGGCGAGGATCTCGTGCCGGGTGGGGGCGTTGGCGACCGTGAGCCCGGCTCGTTCGGAGAAGTCGCGGGACCATCCTCCCGCGGCGTTCACGCACGTCCGGGTCGCGACCGTTCCGCGTGTCGTGGCGACCCCGGTCAACCGTCCGTCGGCGCTGCGAACGCCGAGCGCCTCGGCTCCGAGCAGCACCTCGACCCCCATCGAACGGACGGCTTCGTACAGCCCCCAGACCACGGGAAACGGGTAGAGCGTCCCGTCGGTCCGAAGGTACGTTCCCCCCACGGCGGCCGTTGGAGTGATCCCGGGGACGAGGCGCGCCACGCGGGAGCCGTCGAGGATCTCGGACGGAAGTCCTTCGCCCGCGACGATCTCGTGGACGTGCCGTAGCCGTTCGAGCTCCGTCTCGTTCTCCGCGAGGAAGAGATAGCCGGATTGGCGGAACCACGGGTTCACGCCGAAGTCGCGCGCAAATCGGCGGTAGGCGAGGACCGACTCACGGGCCAAGCGGATCGTCGCTCGCGTCTCCCACTGCTGGCGCACGCCGCCGCCGTTTCGACCCGATGCTCCGGACGACAGGAACCCCCGGTCGACGACGAGGACCGGACCGAAACCGGCGCGGGCGAGATGGTAGGCGGTGTACAGCCCGATCACGCCGGCCCCGACGATCACGACGCGATACTCCGACCGGATCGGGGCGCTCATCCCGACGCCTCCGGGGTCGAGAGCGGGACCTCGAGCTCGGCGAGCTGCCCCAGCGTCGTGGGAACGAGAGGCGGGCGCTGCGTGATGGAACCGACCTCGGTAGGTGGTCGACCCTCCCAGATCGATAGGAGAAGTACGGCATCGGGGACGCAGTAGCGGCCCTGGCACAGCCCGGTGCCGAGGCCGGTGTATCGCTTGATGACCTCGATTCCCTCGTAGCCGGCCTCGCTGGCTCGGCGCAGCTCCCGCAACAGAATATCCTCGCACGGGCACGCGATCCACTTCGCAAACCCCTCATGCTCCGCGAGGAGTTCCCGATAGTACCCTTGCATCTCGTAGAAAGGTTCGGTGGACGCGGGCGGGGTGAGATCGACGCCGGGCTCGGCTCCCTCGATGAGCGCTCGTGCCGCGGTCCGCCCACTTTCGCGTGAGGCGTCCGGGCCGACAGCGCCGGCTCCGGACCCGATCGCGTAGAGGCCCGGAACGGACGTCGCTCCCCGGGCGTCGACCGCGGGCAGATACCCGCCGATTCGGGAGCGCCAGACCATGCGGGCCCCCGCCTGGAAGAACAACTGCGCATGTGGGATCCGCCGGTGGGCGAGCACGAGGGCGTCGGCGTGGAGGGTCTGCTTGGGACCGAAGGACCGGGCTCGGATTTGGATCGACCGGAGGCGAGAACGGCCCCCGGCGCCCAGAATGAGGGAGCGCGGGTACAGGGGGATGGCCCAATCCGAAGCGGCCCGCGCAAGGTCCGGCCCGATCTCGCCCGGAGCCACGACCGCGATCAGCCGGTCGCCGAACTTCTCCACCACCTCCAGCGCCCGATCGCCGCCTCCGAACGCGATCGCCCGGCGGAACGGTTCGAGCCCCGCCCGTTCGAAGGAGAAGGCGCCGTCGGCCGTCATCACGCCGGGACGATCGTTTCCCGGGAACAGGAGCGACGCGTCGTACCCGCCGGTGGCCACGATCACCCTGCGCGATGAGACGAGCACGGCCCGGTCGGAGCCTTCGCTCGCGAGCACTCGGAACGGGTACGCCGCACGGGGGATCGGAGGGGGCAGGAAGATCGCGGTCGTTCGACCCGGCATCGCGCCGTCGTTCGCGGCCCGGTCGCGGTCGAGTACCACGACCGAGTCAACACCGCGCGTCCGAAGTTCGTCCACGGCGGCGGTCCCGCTGGTGCCGCTTCCGATCACGAGGACGTCGGTCGAGCACACGCGGGGCGGTCGCGGAACGGGCGGGGGAGCGACGCGTTCGGGGGTATCGTAGCCTGCCAAGCTCCGGACGATGCGTTGGTAGACCGGTGCGGCCCACGCAGGCCGGCGGAATCCCCTCAGCGTGTCGATCCCGCGGGGAAAGAGGAGGTCGAGGAGTCCCCAGAGGTCGTGGCGGGGGGAGGGCCAGGCGTGGGAGGTGGATCGGATTCCCTCGGTCGGAAATCCTTCCCGGCAGGCGCGGACGTTGAGCCGCTGGTCGGTGCGTACGAGGCAGTTCGTGCAGTACCCGATCCCGCAGAACGGAGCCCGCGGTCGGTGATACCGGATCGAGCGCTGCAGGATGGGAAGGCGTCGCCTTCCCTTTCGGCCGTTCGTCATTCGATGGCCGGGCCAACGAACGGACAACGGTCTTACCCTTCGCGGGGCCGTGGAAAGAAGCCGCGCCGGGCGCAGGACTGCCGTAGATAGCCGGCCGTCTCCGAGACCCGACCCGAAACTATATAGTCGGCGACGACCCCCGAGGTCTGATGCGCTCCACCGGAGGATTTCACGGGCGTCGTATCCAGAAGACCGGCGGCTCGACGTTCATCATATCGCTCCCCAAGAACTGGGTGACGAGCCGCGGGCTCCACGCGGGCGATTCCCTCGCGTTCACACCGCGTCCGGACGGCACGCTCACCGTGAGCCCCGAAGAGGCCGGGACCCCGGAGGTCCAACGGCGCGTGGTCCTCGTCTCGAACGAGATGCGGGAGGAGTACCTGATCCGCCGACTGATCGCTGAATACATCGCCGGTTCCTCGCTGCTCGAGATCCGCACGGAGGGTCGCCTGAGCGCGCGCACGCGCGATGTCGTGCGGGGGTTCGCGCAGCGGGTCATTGGCCCCGAGATTCTCGAGGAGACCGCGGAGTCGGTCATCCTGCAGGACGTCGTCGGAGCGAATCCGCTTCCGATCCCGTCGGTGATCCGCCGGATGCACCAGATGGTCCGAGCGATGCATGCCGACGCGATGGCCGCCTTCCGCGCCAACGACACATCGATCGCGCGGGACGTGATCGAGCGCGATTGGGAGGTCGACCGTCTCCACTGGTTCATGGAAAAGCAAGTCAACTCGGCCCTGAAGGACGCCCGCGTCCTCTCCTCCCTCGACCTGACGCTCCCCGAGTGCTCGACGTACCTGCTCACCTCGCGTCTGCTCGAGCGGGTCGCCGACCATGCGGTGCGCATCGCCGAGACCGTCGAGATGTTCGAGAAGGAGAAGCCTCCCGCCGCGCTCGTCACCGCGTTGGAGAAGATGGCCGCCACGGCGACGCAGAGCCTTGCCGATGCGCTCGACACCCTGGAGCGGCGCGACATCTCCCACGCGAATGCGATCATCGACACGGTCCACCGGCTCGTCGAGCAGCGAGCTCACGTCCTGAGCGAGGTCGTGACCCGTCGGGGACGGATCGCGGTCGGGCTCGCCTACATCCTCGAGAGCATCGAGCGAACGGCGCTCTACGCGAGCGATCTCTGCGAGCTCGCCATCAATCATGCGGTGGAGAGCCCGGAAGCCGTGTCGGTTCCGAGCGCCGCTCATCCGCCCGATCGGCCGGGTCGCCGCACCCCGGTCCCCGCGCCGCTGCCATCTCGATAGGCCGCCCGTTACCTATGGGGGGGTCCGCTCCGAGCCCCCTTGGACCCGGTCGACCAACCGGCCGATTTCCCCCGGCGAGGGGACCCGGGGATTTCCGACGATCGAGGTCGATCGGCGCACGCGTTCGACCACGACGGTCCGGCGCTCGGGGGACATGACCGCATCGATGCCTGCGGCTTTTAGGTCGCTCGCGAGGCCCGCCGCCTTCGCGAAGGAGCGAACCCGCTCGCTGAGGGGCGCGAACGCAGCGTCCCCTCCCCCCGAAAACTCTTCGCCGACCTTCTGGTAACGGTCACGGGCTGACGGGAAATTGTAGTCGATCGTCGGAGGGAGCGTCATCGCGAGGAGACGCGCGTAGCCGAGCGCCGGGAATTCCGGCGCTAGGGCGCGGGCCAGCGCGTGGGCGAGGCCGAGAGAGGCGTTGGCGCTCGCGAGCCCGGCGCGACCCGCCGCGTAGTACACGTCCGTCCGAGCGCCCGCGTCCCGCGGCTGGCGCGCGAGCTTCGGCAGGCCCGCGACGCCGGACGCGAGGGCATCCCGGGCGAGCGCGTCGGTAAACGGGTTGGCCCACTCCGAGACCAACGCCTCCATCGCATGGGCGATCACCTCGAAGCCCGTCGGGATCATGAGCGAGGCCGGGACCGCGCTCGCCATCGCCGGATCTAGGAGCGCCCAGTCGGGGGCGAGCGTTCGGTGGGAGAGCTCGATCGTTCCACCTTGCGCGTCGTAGAGGTGCGCCGTGCCGGTCATCTCGCTTCCGCTCCCTGCGGTGGAGGGAAGCGCTAGGAGACGGGGCCCTCCGCTCGTGGGGATGTCCGTGAGCGGGGTCCAGTCGGTCAAGGAGAGGTCCGGTCGCGTGAGGCGCGCTCGTACCGCCTTCGCCAGGTCGATGGTCTGCCCTCCTCCGATTGCCACGATCGTGTCGAACGAAGTACCGATCTCCGAAGCCAGCCGCTCCGCCTGCTCGACCGTCGCCGGTTCGCGGGCCCGGATCCGAGTCGAACTCTCGATCTCGAGGTGGCGGACGAACTCCTCGATCCGACGCACGCCGTCGAGCCCGCTCACGCTCGGGGCGACGAGCAGCAGCACGCGATGGGGTCCGAGACCGGCGAGCTGTTCGATTGCGCCCGGGCCGAAGGCGACGCGCGGGCTGACGAAGAAGCCCGACATCGATGGCCCCTCCATCGAGAGGTTGCGGCTCACGCCGCGGCAGCCGCCCGACGGCACTTCGGGCACACCGCGGCGATCGAGTAGGCGACGCGTTCGACGGCCCAGCCGGTCGGTCCGCGCGCGGTCATCTCGACCAGGACGTCGCAGTCGGCCGGAACGAGCTCGAGCGGGTGGATCCGCCCGCAGCTACGGCAGACGATGTGACCGTGCGGGGGCTCCGAGAGGTGGGGCGTCCGTCGTGATTTGGCAGAGGTTGCGGCCCGCCGGCTCCTTCGGGAAGGGGGCCGTGCCCGGGCGCGAGGCACGCGTTTCGCCGGCCGTCCCGGGCTCATGGCCCGCGAGCACTCCTCTCCCGGTATTTGAGCAGGAGCCGCTTCGACCCCGACCTCCCTGCGCCAGCTCTGTTCGGCCCGCGCGTCGTCCTGTTCGTCTTCGGGGCGAACGTACTCCCGCGCCACATCGGGTTCGCGCCGGTCGCGCGCCCGGCTCCTGCGCCCCGACCCGACGCGACCGGCGCCGTGCCGCCACCTCGGCCCTCGGGTCGTCTCCCGCGATCCGTTCGGGGATGGAATGGCCCCCGGTGCGAGCGAGAGCAAGGCCGATATCTCGCGGGCGTCTAGGGCGAGCATGTCGACCGATCGTGCGTTCTGCCGATTTGCGCCCCCTCCGGCGGGGACCTCTCTCTCGATTACGGAGGTTCCGAAGGGAGGCATGTGCCTCTCCGCGTTCGTGGTGTTGCGCGACCCGTCGAACGCGCACCGGATCCTCCTAGGGCATCTCGATCCCCGTGCTCCCTGGGACCACATCGGGGCACTCGACGCCCAGCGCGCCGAGATCCACTCGAAAGGATGGATGATCCCGTCTTCGCACCTCATCTTCGGCGAAGCGCCGGAAGCTGCGGCGCGCCGCATCCTGGTCGAGCAGCTGGGGTTGCCGCGCGACCGGCCGCTCGAAGCGCCGCGGATCTTCTCGGACGTCGCTACGCCGCGTCGCTTTCCCAACCTTGGAAGCCACTGGGACCTCGGATTCGTGTTCACGGGGCCGCTGCTCGCGTCCGAGCTCGCCCCGACCCCCGCGTGGAAGGAGCTCGCCCTCGTCGATGTGAGAACGCTGAAGCGGGAGGACATGGCGCGCTCTCACGAGGACGTACTTGAGGCCCTGGGGCTCCCGCTCCAATCGGGCTAGCCCGGCCCTCCCGCCTCGTCCGTTCGCCGACGCCGGACCCGGCGGTTGCTTCGGACGGGCCGGTCGTTCGGTGCCCGAAGACGGTTTGATGGCCGGAACGGTCCCTTCGCCGTATGCGTGACGCTACCCGCGTGATCAAGGCGGGGATTCCCGCCCCGGCTCAAGGAGAGCCGTTCCTTCCCGGGCCGACCTTCGCCTCGAAATTCTTCCTGGAAGGTGAGCCGTCGAGTTCCCGGTACACGTACGGCCGCAATGGCAATCCGACCTGGACGCGGTTCGAGCAAGCGCTCGGCGACCTCGAGGGGGGGTCCGCGCTCGTCTACGCGTCGGGGATGGCGGCCGTGAACGCGGTCTGGGCCGACGTGCTCCTGCGCGCCCCGGGGCCCCGCGTCTTGGTCATGCCTTCCGATGGATACAATCTCGCGCGTCGCGTCGCCCGGGAGTTCTACGCCCCGCTGGGCGTCGAGGTCCGAATGGCGCCAACCTCGGATCCGAAGTTCGCGGACCTGTTCGAGGGCGCGACTCTCGTCTGGCTCGAGTCGCCGAGCAATCCCATGCTCGACGTGTGCGACCTGGCCCAATTGACCGTCGAAGCCCACCGGCGGGGAGCGCTGGTCGCCGTGGACAACACGACGGCGACCGTACTCGCTCAGCGCCCGCTCGAGCTGGGCGCCGACTTCTCCGTCGCGAGCGACTCGAAGGCGCTGGCCGGACATAGCGATCTCATCCTCGGGCACGTAGCGGTGCGGGATCCCGAGCGTGCGGGCCGACTCCGAAGGGGGCGCGACGAGCAGGGCGCGATCGCCGGACCGATGGAGGTCTGGCTCGCGCACCGCTCGCTCGCCACGATGGACGTCCGTCTCGAGCGGGCCTCGGCGAACGCCCTCGCGATCGCGCGGTTCCTCCAAGGCCGCCCCGAGGTCCGACAGGTACGGTATCCCGGGCTTCCCTCGGACCCATCCTACCCGATTGCCTCCCGCCAAATGCACCGATTCGGCCCCATCGTGAGCTTCGAGCTCGCGGACCGGGCGACCGCCGACCGGTTCCTGCACGCCTGCCGATTGGTGTTCGCCGCGACCAGCTTCGGCGGGGTCCATACCACCGCCGAGCGCCGGGGTCGGTGGGCCGGAGAGTCCCTGCCCGACGGATTCATTCGGTTGAGTGCCGGCTGCGAGAGCGCCGACGATCTGGTCGACGACATCGCCGCGGCCCTCGCCACCGCGACCGAGGATCACCGATGAGGGCGATGACGCTCCACGAACCCGGCCCGGTCGGCAGCCGGCCGCTCAGGGTCGAGGAGGTGCCCGTCCCGGAACCGATGGAGAACGAGGTCCTCGTCCGGGTCGATGTCTGCGGCGTCTGCCGCACGGACCTCCACGTGATCGAGGGGGACCTGCCTCCCGTCCGGCCCTCGGTGATCCCCGGCCACGAGATCGTGGGGACCGTCGCCCGTCTCGGGTCGGGAGTGCGTACGCTGTCCGTCGGAGATCGGGTCGGGGTCCCGTGGCTCCACCGCACCTGCGGTCGGTGCGAGTACTGCGTGACCGGACGCGAGAACCTCTGCGACGCGAAGACGTTCACGGGCTACAGCGAGAACGGAGGCTATGCGCCGTTCGTGATCGGCCGGGAGGGCTACGTGTTCCGCCTTCCTCCCGAGGGAGACTCCGCGGGCTGGGCGCCGTTCATGTGTGCGGGGCTCATCGGCTATCGCGCCCTCAAGACCGCGATGCCCCGGTTCGGCGGGCGGATCGGATTCTTCGGATTCGGCGGGTCCGCGCACCTGACCCTGCAGCTCGCGTCGAAGCTGGGCTTCGACACGGTCGCCTATTCGCGCACCGCGACGCACCTCGCCCTCGCCCGCTCGCTCGGGGCGGCCGAGACCGTCCTGACCACCGAGCCGCGGCCGTCGGTCGAACCCACGCTCGACGGGGCGATCGTGTTCGCGCCGGTCGGATCGGTCGTGATCGACGCCCTCCGCGAGGTCCGCAAGGGAGCGACGGTCGCGATCGCCGGCATTCACGTGAGCCCGATTCCGCCCATCGACTACGATCGCTGGTTGTTCGGCGAGCGGAAGATCGCGAGCGTCGAGGCGAACACTCGCGCCGATGCGCACGAGTTCCTCGATCTCGCGGTCCGTTTGGGCCTCCGTAGCACCGTCGAGGTCCGTCCGCTCGAAGGGGCGAACGAGGCGCTCGCCGACCTCAAGGCCGGCCGGGTTGCGGGCGCGCTCGTCTTGGACTGCGGACGATCCACGGCGTAGCCTTCGACGACGGGCTGCCGGCCGCGCTCCTATCCCGCGGACCGCGCAGCGTTGAACCAGGCGCCTGAGCTCCCGCGGCGGTATCCCCTCCATTCGGAGGCAGTCGAGAAGATCGCGGTCGGCGAGGTGGCGGGGCTCATCCCCAGAGGGCCGTCAACGTCGCTCGTTCCCATGTAGCCGAACCCGGCCGATAAGAACTCGACGCCCAGCGTGCGGGGTACCCGGGTGTCGCGGGCCCGGAGAGCTCTCGAACGACTCCGACCGGGTCGAACCGGTGGAAGTACCGGGTGAACGGGTAGAGGCCGATCAGAACCGTTCGCTCGATTCGCACGCCGTACTCGGTCCGACCACCCCCTCTCGCGACCTCGGACGGCGATATGCCCGCCCTCCTCCGCGTCGCGCTTCCCCTCTCGCGGGCGATGGCGTCGGGCACGCCGTCGCCGAACATCGAGGTTTTGTGATCGTGCCGCGTGCGCCATTCGTGTCTTCCCGACGAGCCTCGCCCCGACCGCGCCGCCTCACGATCGTCCTGGCCGCGTGGTGCCCTCATTGCGTGCCGCTATCGGTCCGCTACGGCGAGCGGCTCGCTGCCCACCTGAAGGTCCCGCTTCGCACGTTGGACATCGATCGGGGGGGCCAGGGGAAGATCGCCGACCGGATCGTGAAGGCGCACGGCGACGACGCCCCGGATTACCTCATCCCGCAAGTGTTCCTCGAGTGGTCGGACGGGACGGTGCAGCACCTCCTGACCGGATTCTCCGAGCAGGTGCCGCGTACGGCCAAGGCGTGGCGGGACCTGTTGGCGAGCGCGTGGGCGCGTCAGGCTCGGGCCCGGGCGAGCCCATGACCCGGCGCGGCTCGCTGCCCCCGGTCCTGCGGCGCGCTCTTGCCTCGCCCGGTGGCACCTGCTACCGTCACTGCGACCGACCAATCCGCGTGCGATCGCCGCAGAGCTCGCTCCCCGGGACCTGGTCGATCCGTGCGTGCCCCTCGGGAGTCGTCTCGGTGGTGGTGTACGTCGAGTGGGGCTCGCGCGACCCTACGCCCCAGGTCCGGCGCATCCTGCGACGATGGTCCGTGCCGGCCTCGCTGGTGCGATCGCGGGATCTGAGGACCGCGACGCGCCATGGGCCGGAACTCGGCCCGGCGGCGGAGGGCTTTCTGGCCCGCTCTCGACCGCGAAGGAACCTCCATGCGGTGTACTGGAGGGTCTACCCGTTCAAGGCGCGGAACGGATCCGAGCGTCGCCTGTTCGTTTGCTACCGCCGTACGCACCCGACGCCGGTGTTCTTCGTTACGGACCCTACGAGCCCGGAGGGGTCGTGCCCGGCCTGCGCGCGCCGGACCTCGATCTCGCGCGTTAGGGATCGTCGGGGCCGGGCGACCCGTCGGATCCCGTCCTCGCGCCGTGCGCGCGGAGCGAGCCCCGGAGCACGAGGGTGAGCGGTTCGCCGGAGCTTCCGGCCCGGCGCCCGTGGAGACGCGGGCCGCGGGCCCGATCGGTTCCCGGAAGAGTCGTTTTGATTGATTCGATGCCGGAGGTCCACAGTATCTAGGGCGCTCCCGCTTCGTTTCCGCCTGTCTTTCTCCCGGCCGATCTCGAAGAGGTGGTGCCGCGGGAGAGCGGCCCCACCGCGGGTCCCTGCGTTCGGGGCCGATCGAGGAGGGGAGGCGCGGGGATTTGGCGGCGCGAGAGCAGATACTGGCCGCGGGAGTGGGGGACGTCGAGACGAGCATGGCCGATCCGCACATCGACCGATGGACCCTTCCGTTTCGCCC
>JAJYUO010000027.1 GCA_021792485.1 Thermoplasmata archaeon | reverse complement strand
AGGTCCTCGCAGTGGACGATCGCCGGACAGTCCGCGTCTCGGGCAACGGAGAGCGCGAGGTCGAAGAGCTCCTCGCTCGCGCGCTGCACCCGGGCGTCGGCCACGGGGAAGTGAGGACGGCCGACCTCTCCGATCGCCGCCGCCCGACGCTCGCGCACCCACCGGCCGGCGAGCTCGAGGGAGGCGCGGTGGACCTCGACGGCCGCGGGGAGTCCGATCCGATCGGCGGCTCCGATGAGGTCGATCGGATACGGCGCTACGACGCAATAGGCCACGACGCCCGTATCCGCCCGGATCCGCCGCGCGAGCGCCTCGGTCACTTCGAACTGGCGTCGGTACGACTCTACGTCGAGCGGGACGTCGGGGAGGTAGTTCTGGGTCGCGAGGAAGAGATGGGTGCCGCCCGCCGAACGAAAGCGGGCCGCCGCTCGAACGCCCTCTCCGTACGGAGAGAGGTGACAATGGTGGTCGACGACCGGGAGGTCGGCGGGCAGCGGCACTCCCGCTCCCGCCCAGCCCGCCTTACCGGAGGAGCCCCGCGCCCTGGAGCTCCTTGGTGATCTTCTTGACAGCGACCTCGACGTCCGACGGCTTGCGCGCCCCCGTGCATACGAGCTTGCCGCTGCCGAACAGCAGCACGACGACGCGGGGTTCGTCGATGCGACAGACCAGACCGGGGAACTGCTCCGGTTCGTACTCCACCCGGTCGAGTCCGAGCGTAACCGCGATGGCGTTGAGGTTGATCTCGCTCTCGAGGTCCGAACTCGCGACGATGTTCTGCACCTCGATCTTCGGGTGCATGTTGATCTTCTGCCCGCCCTTGCGGATCTGCTGGGAGACGGTCGCGATCGAGTCCTCGACTTCCTTCATGCTCTTCGCGCCGGTGCAGACGACCTTCCCCGAGCGGAACAGCAGGATCGCGGTCTTCGGCTGCTTCAACCGATAGATGAGGCCCGGAAATTGCTCCGGCTCGTACTCCGCTCCATCGAGCCCCAGCGCGATCGACTGCAGGTCCAGTTCGTCGCCAAGGGAGGTAGAGGCGACGACGTTCTCGATTCGAATCTTCACGACCGAACCTCGTGCGCGAGGTATTTAAAGACGTACTTAAGCCTTTTTAAAGGCGGCGCTGTTCAATCTTCGGGACCTTTGGTCCTAAAATCTCCTCCGTGTTCACTCGCGGGACCCAGTGTGATTCTGGCCCCGGACTCTCGGTTGCGGTGACTCGCGGCGACAATGGAAATCAGGCGGTTGTAGCCCGGAATGTTCGGGACGGTTAGCCCCGCCGCTTCGGCGGGGGTCAAGCCATCGTTCAACGCCAAGCTCGGCTGTATCAGGTTCCTGTAAGCACGGATGCCGTCCATAAGCTCCTGTGCGCTCTCAAGGAAGCCGGTCGGTCCAGCGCCCTTAACGAGCCCACGAAAAGGTCCGGTAATGTCCCGCTGGCGGCTGTTCAGGGCCTCCGCGATATTGTTCCCGGGATGCAGGTCGATTCGCATTTTCTGAATCGGTGGGCAGATGAAGTGAGTGACCGGGTCGCTCCGACTTCCGATCTCCTTGCGGATGGCCTCACCGTACTGAAACGCTCCGTCAGTCGTCACGGCCCTGGGTCGGCGACCGGCTGACAGGACGGCCTTCCGAACCGAGGCGCGGCCGGCGGAAATGTCGCGTTCGGTGGATAGAGCCGAGCAGAGCCAGAGCTTCGTCGTCGGGTCTAGCCAGTTCCACGTCCATACCCGGCGCTTGTGCCTCGACTTGCCAATCTCTCGCGCCCGCTTCCGCCCGCTCTCCTCGACTTCGTCAGCGTGCCATGCAGAACCGGCACGAACCTCGCCCCTCCGAACCGCCTCTTGGTAGTAGCCGTCCAGCTTTCCTCCGACTCGGTGAACCCAGTTCTTGACCGTCCCAAGAGAGACCGCAACCCCATTCCCGTCCGCTCCGTGCCAGTGCTCGCGCATGTGACGCTGGATTCCCCGGTAGTGCATCCCGCTCGCGTGCAGGTCGAATACTGCCGCGACGACTTGAGGTTTGCACTTGAGCCGGGCAAACCCATCGTCTACGGTGAACCGCCTTCCGCATCCCTTGCACTTGAACCGCTGGACGGTCCCGCGAAGGCACCGGCGGACCCCCTTCTGGATGAACTCTGTCGCCCCGCAAGATCGGCAGGGCGGAAGCGACGGGAGGGGGTTCGCTTCGTTCGCCCTCTTGCCGAAGTCTCGCTTTACCGCCTCCCGGATTCCCTCGCTGAATCGGACCGCGCTCGAATGCTTGCACTCCTCGGTTGGGTGCTTGCCGGCATCGGGGCAGTTACAGCGGAATCCCGTTCCGGCTTTCACGACCTCGTACCATCTATCGCGAGTTGCCTCGCACTGACTCCTAACCTTCCATCGGCACCACGATACCCGCTTGATTTCCGTGTCCGCCTTCGTCGCAATCAGAAGCCCCCTCTGCGCTCGCTCGCCTACAAGCTCCATCGAAACCACTCTCCGGCGTTGCCCTACTGTGAGGCTTATGGCGCGAGGATACTTAAGCTGTAGCCCTACTGGGAGGCTTACCAATAGGGCATAGTTATGTACTGGTCCGTCTGTGAGGGTGATGGGAGAATCGATGTCGGGAACCTTCCACTCTACAGCCTTTCGGGTGACGCCTCGGTCAGCCTCATTGCGGACGACGATACCTGCCGCTGTCGCGGCGATCCTTGGAGCCGAGCACCTATCTCTGCTCGCTTGGGTCGTCGAGCCGGGAACCGGGCGGGTCACGGTTTCGCTGGAACAATCAGAGAAGTCCTCTAGGCGACGCTGACAGTGGGCTGGCGCCCCGGTGGGGTGATGGCACCGCCGACCCCCCCGCGCAACGGGGGCCGGGATTCACACGGCGGCTTGCCACGACCCTTTCGCAGCCACATCGAAGTATCTTTCGGCCACGCTTGGGTCGCACGTGATTTGATGGTTGTCGCCCTTTACGATGTCGCTCTCGTTAATCAGACGCATTAACTGCCCTCGGCGTTGCATGAAATCGGTCCCTCCGCTTGGGTAGTACCAAGCGAAACGCTGCTCCAACTGGGAAAGTGGCAGGGCGAGCTTGGGCCTATCGGCGAGATATGCGGTGAGATAGTATGAATTCGCCCAGTGCAGGGGCCCAACAAGTTGAGTGAGCCTTAGGACTTGGCTCAAGAAGTGGTAGTCTTCCTGTACCGCCCTAGCCAGCATCGCCGCGTACATGGCCCTGGGCGGCTTACCCGCGATGCTTTTCCCGAACTGGGCACCCGGCACAATCAGCCCCGCCTCAACGCTGACGAATTCGAGTTTTCGCAGTATGTACAGGTAGTTGTTGTCCTGCTGCTCAGACCCCCCTCCACGCCTCCATCGTGTGAGAGGCACCGATCCCTCGGTGCTCAGCCAAATCAGAAGGTTCTCGATACGGCTCAGAGCATTCTTGACCATGGACATATCAACGAGCTTGTCATATCCCAGTTTAATCAACGCATTCTCGGACTGGGTGACGATTCCGACTTTGCGCTTCTCGCGTGCCTCTAAGAACTGATGAAGGGTTGGACCTTCGACAACCCATCGCCTGCGCGTTAATCTGAGTGAGAAACTAACTAGGTCCTCTACCGTGTGACATGAGAAGATACGCTTGTTCCTCGCCCTGTCGAAGATTAGATCGACTCTTCGGGCATTCACGCTGACCCGGCGCGTGTAATCGTCTAACTTTGTCACGGCGCCAACGCGGAGGTCATTGGACCATCTGGTGCGCAGGAAAGACTGTAGTTCAGCCTCGGGATCCGCAGAACCCGGTAGCGTGAAACGGGTGCTACTCATCATCGCCATTCACCATCCACCGAGTACGATTCGATAGTATGACGTATTGCCTTCCCTTTAAACGGTTGTCTTCCCTGTACCCGGGGGGCCCTCTGCTCAATCCAACCTCTGAGAAATGGCTCGGGAGTGTTAGCCGCCCAAAACTGGAGAAACGTATCCAGCGGCGCCTTCTCGTCGGAGGCCGGACTGCCGTGGAGGTCAGGGTGCGACGTCGCATCGAAGAACTCTACCATGCCGTCCTCAATCTCTAAGATGACGATCAGGTGGTCCTCGTCGGATGGCGTGCCGACGATGACTGTGCTCGGGTCGGCAGCCGGGGTAAACCCCAATCGGACGCTGACCAGCGGGTGCGAAGCCGTAGGAGAAGCAATGAGATCGGTCAGGTCGTTGTAAGCATTCTTAGGGCCGATCTCCTCTCTATAGGTGAGGCCGTACGTGCCAAGGTAGTGTCTGAAGCGGTTGCTAAGGCCGGCGTGGGCCGGAGTGCAACTGCCCCTTCTGTAGCCTAGGCGATATGAGACGTCGGCAAGTTTATTCTTTGCGCAAAACGTCGACCCGAGGACTTCGTCTGCGCTCCGGAGCAGAGCATACATCGCCCCGGGGTAGCACTGATCCTCGTTGTACACACGTTGAAACTTTGACCGCCACTGATTGACATTGTGTGGCGGCTTGAAAATCCGATTGGCTGGCAAGTTAGCAGGTAGACATTACCTCAACCATCAGCTTTGCCGTCAGTCATCCGCTCTGAGATTTGACACCGCCCGACATCGTTCAGCAGAGTACTCGGAAACAATTATTTTGGCCGAGAATGTCTCCCTCGCCCCGGTACGTTGCCGGGAGAAGGCGGTTGAAGACGAACGCGATCTACTGTGGTGGCTGTCACAACGTTCTAGGAAACACGGTGGAGTTCCCTGACGAATCCGTAGATTTGATTTACGCCGATCCTCCGTTCTTCACGAGCGCTAACTACGAGGTCCTTTGGGGAGACGGCTACGAACTCCGGGCCGACGGCTCGCCCGTCCAAGTCAAGCAAAGCGAGGATGTAGGGCGCAACGTCGTGGACAACTTCGAGACGGCAATCCGTCGGGCCAAGAAGACGAAGAGCATGATTGGGGCCTTCTCGTTCGGCAAAGGTGCGTACGAGGAGGTCGCCCGCGTGAAGAACGCGGAGGCACTGGATATCACGCTCAAGACCACAAAGGAACTGGTTGAGGAGGAATAGTGGCCCAGCAGTACGAGCGCAGCCTCCTCCTTGACCAGGACATCCCCCTCGCCTCCGGAAGCGAATGGTATAGCGATCCCTTCCCCCTTTTGAAGGGCGACCTCGTAGACATCACAGCCACGGCTAATGAGAACTTCTATGCCGGGTTCTTCTCGCGAGGGGAGTTCGCAGAGAGGTACGGGCGCAGGGGGGAGCCGTTCTTCTTTCGTTATGGATCGGACAGGGCTGCCTACGCGAAGCGACTAATCGTTGACGAAGAAGACGAGTTCTATTTTGTACTTCGCGTAGGAGTCTTCAGCGGAAACGCGAGGATTCACGCGCGAATTCTGTTGCGTCGTCCCGTTGAGGAGGAGCGCCACGATGGCAGGTGAATCTTCGATTGAGCCCACGTCTCCTGTGCGGCAGACCCAGCCGCGAGGTGAAGCCCTGCTCGCTCCACCGCCTAAGATGGTGGGCAGAACCGAGGCCCCTTCGAAGCGCAAGGGGTACTCTGCCTACGCCGTAGCCCAAGTCGGCATCTACGTGGTCGTCGGGGCGATACTTGTGGCCATTCTCGTCGTGAACCTTGGCGTGGTCTCCGGCCACTGGGGCCAAGGGACTGTCACTCTGTTTGCAGCCGACGGGGACTTCATACTAGCCGCCGCAGCCGTAGGTGTCATCATCTTCGAGGTGCGCAAGGAGGCAGCGTCGCGGAGGGATGCCGAGGTGCGGGGGCCGCTCGGGGAGGCGCGCGTCGCATCCGAGGGACGGTGGCGAGCCGACGTGCGTGTAGAAGCCAAGAACGATGCAGCGCAGACCGATTCGAACGCTGGACCATCCGGCGGGCCCCTCCACTGAACACCCCCTACCGGGTCCCGTTCATTGAACACCGCCTTAAAGGCGGCGGGAAGTCTTGGCGGGCCTACCTCGGAGCCGGTGCCCCACCGACGGTGAACATCGAGCGGCGGCCGCAGAGCGGGCAGGCGAGGTACCGGGATCCCATGACATGAATGGCGGTCAGAAACGCGCCCGGCGCGTCGTCGTAGTCGAAGGTTCCACGGCACTTCGGGCACGTCAGGCGAACGGTAGGCATCCCCCGCGCGTGCTGTGGAGGTATATCACGTCACTTGGCCCTCGAAGAGATCCAGCAGCGCCTTTCGGGTGAACCCCCAGAGAACGTGCCCTTCGTAGAGCGTGGCATCGACGTCGCGCACCCCGGCGGTCGTTTGCCGGGGGACCCGGTCTACGCGCGCGAGAGCCGAGCGAGGCATCCAAAAGATCTCCGCCACCTCCTCCGGGCTCGCGATTCGGGGCGCCTTGGCCGACCCGGAGAGGGGAGCGGCGAAGATGGCGACCGGAAACCGGCTCGAGAACGCCCACCCGATCCGAACGAAGCGCGGAGGGGTCGCGAGGTCGTCAGCGTCCAGCCCGACCTCCTCCTTTAACTCCCGAACAGCGGTCGTTTCCAGGCCGGTATCCGACGGGTCGTACCCGCCGCCCGGGAGCCCGACCTGGCCCGAGGCTGGGTCGGCCGGACGCTCCGTTCGCTGGATCAGGAGAACCTCGGCGTCATCGTCACGGTCCCGGACGACGGCGAGCACCGCCGCGCGGGCGATGTTCGACGGCAGAGGGGCCCGAACGGGATAGCGGGCGAGCACCGTGGAGGTCGGCGATCGGGAGCTCACTGCTGCCAGTCGTAGGCGACCTTCGACCGCGTGAGGCGCTGGTCCACGGTGTGCTCGGGCTGGTTCTCGACCCAACGTTCGAGCTTGGCCACGTGGTCTCGGAGGGTCGCGACCTGGGCTTCGAGCTCCCGTACCCGATCCTCGAGCGGTTTCGTTCGTACGTCCGCGGCCATGGCTACAGCACGGGGGTCGCGGGAGATAATCGTTCCCTAGGTGGTCGGCGGCGACGGGGTCGCCTTCTCGACCTTCGAGACGTGGTCGCGGATGGCGTCCGCGGTCTCCCGCGGCTTTTCGATGGGCATCATGTGGCCGGTCTCGCGGTACAGGCGCAGCTCAGAGCCGGGGATCGACTGCCGGAGAAATCGCCCGTGGGACGGATCGATCACGACATCGCTCATGCCCTGGAGGATCAGCGTCGGCGCGCGGAGCCGGGCGAGCTGGCCGCGCATGTCGAACCGAGTCAGCTGTTCGGCCCACCGCGCCACAACCCCCACCTTCGGTTCGGTGAATTGCCGGCGCATTCGCTCGACGATGTCGAGGTGCGACTCGGCCCAGTCTCGATCGTAGAGGTCCTTGATGAGCCGCAGCAAGAGGCCCTCCTCTCCTCCCTCGCGGAACGCCGTCTGCCAGCTCTGCACGACCTCCTTCGTATGCGGGTCGCAATACGCGGCTCCGTTGACGAGCACGAGGCTCCTCACGCGGCCCGGGTGATCGTGCGCAAGTCGCAGCGCAAGGAACGCGCCGGCGCTCAGGCCGACGACGTGGACGGGGTGGGAGGAGCGCTCGGTACGTTCGGCCAGGAGCCGGAGGAGATCGGATTCGAACTCCTCGATCGAGAATGTGGACTGGGGGGGCAGCGACGAACGGCCGTGGCCCCGAAAGTCGGGCGCGAGGACGCGGAGGTCGGGGGCGAGTTGCTCGATCACCTCCGTCCAGATGGAGTGATCCCCTCCCAAGCCGTGGAGGAGCAGTACCGTCGGTCCGGTCCCACTCTCCCGCGCGAACAGTTCGGCCGGTGCCGGGTCGCCTGCGGTCACGCCCCCTCGACCGAGGCGCAATATTTACCGACTCGGTGCGGCGCCGCCGACCACCGCTTCCCTAAATAGCGGGGACAGGAATTCCCCCGCGATGGCGCGCGGGGTGATGCTCATGAGCGGGGGGATCGACTCCCCGGTCTCGCTGTACTACCTTCTGCGCCAGGGTCACGAGATGGTCTGCGTCCACATGGACAACCGTCCGTTCACCGACGACTCCCCGCTGGAGAAGATCGTGGACCATCTCAAGGTCCTGCGCGAGCGCTTTGGCCAGCCGCTTCCGCTCTACGTCGTGCCGCATGGCCCGACCCAGATCACCCTCATGCGCGAGACCGACCGCCACGTCGGCTGCGTGATGTGCCGGCGGTTCATGTGGCGATCGGCCGAACGCCTTGCGGTTCAGGAGAACGCGACCTTCTTGGCGACGGGCGAGGCGCTGGGACAGGTCGCTTCGCAGACGCTGAGCAACATGCGCACCGCAACCGCCGCGGTCCGTCTGCCGATCGTGCGCCCGCTGATTGGCTTCGACAAGGCGGAAGTAGAGAGCGTCGCCCGCCAGATCGGCACGTACGCGATCTCGATTCGTCCGGGAGTATGCTGTCAGGCGGTTCCGGATCGGCCGGCCACGCGCAGCAACCTGATCCAGATCGGCCAGGAAGAGAGCCGGATCGACGTCGATGCCATGCTCGACGATTGCCTCCGCAAGGCCGTCGTGATGTAGAAGGGGCTCCAAAGGAGCTGCTGCGTGGTTGGAGCCATGTCCAAATAGGGGTCCGGCGTCCCACGAGCGATGTCCGAGTCCGGTTTCTCCCCGTCGAAGGCTGCGGCTCTCGGAATCCTCGGCGGGATCGTCTACCTTCTGGTAGCCGCGATCGTCGTTGTCGTCGGGGCCGTGTCGGCGCTGGTCGGTCTCCCGCTGGTGCTGCCTCTCCTCGGCACCGTCGCCGGACTCGTGATCGTCGGAGTTCTCTCGATCGTCTTTTCCGTTCTGCTGCGCCGCCAGCCCGAACTCGCCCTCTTCTGGGGGATTTTGCTCGTCGTGCTCGCGCTGGCGAGCCTCTCCCTCGAGTTCGGCGGCTTCGTCGTCGCCTTCCTGCTGACGCTGATCTCGGGAATCCTCGCGATCAGCGGCAAGTTGAGCCCGATCGTCGCGGCCGAGCCGAAGGCCGACTGAACGATCGAGGGCCTATACGCGGTCGCACGGTAGACGGACTCCGTGAGCGGAGCGGGGACGGTGGCAGAATCGGAGTACCCGAAGATCGCCGCGATCCTCGCGCTGCTCGGAGGGCTCCTCGTGGCGGTGGTCGGAGGGGTCGAACTCACGGCGTTCTCGTCGGTGGACCCCCTCGCCTCCCAGATCCCTGGATGGCTCGGCATCGGCCTCGCGACCACGGGGGTCGCCACCGGCGCCGCGATCGTGGCCCTGTCCGTCGCGCTCCGATACCGGCCCCGGCGGTACGCGCTGTGGGGAGGCTTGGTGATCCTCTTCGCCATCGTGAGCCTGATCGTCGCGGCCGGAGGATTGTTTGTCGGATTCTTGCTCGCGATGATCGCCGGGATCGCCGCGCTCATCTGGACGCCCTCCTGGGAGCGCCCCGTGACGGTCCCGCAGGAGCCGACGCCGCCGTGACGCCGGCCCCGCCGACGCTCGAGCGGCCGCCGTACGACTCGGTACGCCTCTGCGCCACCAAGGGCGCCTTCGAGGCGATCCCGCGGCGGCCCGTTCGCCTCGACCTCCGCCGAGCCGCCCGCCGACTCACCGACTCCGGCCTCGACGTGATCGACGCCCGGGTCCTCCTGATCGTCCGGGCAGAACCGGAGGTTACCCTCAGCCAGGACGGCCGCATCCTCGTCAAGACCCTCGACGCGCAGCGCGCGCAGGAGAGCGTCGACGACCTGTGGAGCCGGATCACCCGTGCGTAACCGTAGGGCTCGGGCTTAAGCGGCCCGCGGGAATTCCGGCGCAGGGAGGCGACAGCGCGTGCGCGAGACCTGGGTGATCGGCGCGGCATCGAACCGCTTCGGCAAGATGAAGGAGACCGGCCGCGAGGCCGCCACCGAGGTCGGGCTCGCCGCGATCGAGAGCGCGGGGATCGAACCCAAGCAGATCGGTCACACGTTCGTCGCGAACGCGTTCGGGGTTGCCGAGCACCAGGCCCACGTCGGGCCGCTCATCAACACCGGACTGGGGATCCCCGAGGTCCCGTCCGTCACGGTGGAGTCGGCATGCTCGAGTTCGAGCGCGGCGCTCCACGAAGCCTACGTCCACGTCGCCGGCGGGTTCGCGGACTACGCCCTCGTCATCGGAGCGGAGAAGCTGTCGCATCTCGACACGCTCGCGGCGACGAGCTATTTCGCCATCGGAGCGGACTATCCTTTCGAGGCGAAGAACGGAGCGACGTTCCCGGGCCTCTACGCGACGCTCGCCAGCGCCTACCAGCACACCTACCGAACGACGCCCGAGATGTTCGGTTCGATCGCGGTGAAGAACCATGCCAACGCGGCCCTCAACCCGCACGCCCACTTCCAGAAGGCGATCACGATGGAGACCTACCTCAACTCGCCGATGATCGCGAGCCCGCTGCGCCTCTACGACTGCTGCCCCTTCTCCGACGGCGCCGCCGCGGTGGTCGTCGCGGCGAAGGAGGCCGTACCGCACCCGGTGCGCGAACCGCTCGTCGTGCGAGCGAGCGCCCGGGCCGGTTCGATCGCGGACATGCACGACCGACCGGACCTGCTCGGATTGCCCGCCGCCCGCGCCGCGGGAGCCGCGGCGTTCCGGCAGGCGAAGATGGATCCGCACGACATCGACTTCGCCGAGGTCCACGACTGCTTCACGATCGCCGAGGCCCTCGCGCTCGAGGATCTGGGGTTCTTCCCGAAAGGGACGGCAGCCCAGGCGTCGCTCGACGGAGTTACGGCGCGCGACGGCAAGCTCCCGATCAACCCTTCCGGCGGCCTGAAAGCGAAAGGGCACCCCGTGAGCGCGACGGGGGCCTCCCAGGTCGTCGAGATCTTCGAACAGTTCAACGGCCTCGCGGGCACGCGAAGCGTTCCCCATTCCGAGGTCGCACTCGCGCACAATGTCGGGGC
>JAJYUO010000026.1 GCA_021792485.1 Thermoplasmata archaeon | reverse complement strand
GGTGATCGCGGCCGTGGCCATCGCGCTCGTGATGCTGTTCAGCATCATGCTGCCGATCGTCGGCGGCGGAGCGTCGGCTTCGAGCGGAACAACCTCGGTCGGGAGCACGGCGATTGCCTCCACGACGGACGCAACGGCGACCTCGGTGAGTAGCGCTGCGCCCGCGAGCGCCACCGACACCTCTTGTCCTAACGCCAGCCCCCACTGCGGAACCATGTATATTTATGAGGTCGCTCCGGGCGGAGCGGTAACGGAGGACCCCAACGTTCTATACGATACAGTAAGCGAAGAGCCTGCCATGAACGTCTTCCAGACGCTCGTCACCTACGCCGGGAACACGGTCAGCTCCTACGTTCCCGAGGCCGCGACCTGCGTCCCCGGAACCTCGGCGTGCACGAGCCTGTACGGCTCGGACCTGATCGTCGACAACTCGACGACCGGCGCGCCGCAGTACTACACGTTCGTGATCGGCCCCTCGCACTTCTACGACCCGGCGACGGGCGTCTCGTGGCAGATGTACCCGTCGGACGTCTTGTTCTCCTTCGCGCGCTCGCTGACGTTCTTCGAGTACCTCGGCGTGGGTTCGACCGGTGGATGGGACCTTGGCCAGACCCTACTGAACCGAGGGAACCCGAACTTCGACAGCGGTCTCCACTATCCGTACAACAACACGCCTCAGCAGATCCTGCTGAACGCGATGTTCGTCAACGATTCAGCCTACTGTCCTGCCTCGGCGATGACGGGGAACAACTTCGGCTGCATCACGTTCAACGTCAACGGCGGCGGACAGTCCTGGCCGTTCTTCATGGAGGCAATGACCCAGATCTTCTCGAGCGCAGCGATCATGCCATGCGGCTGGTACACGGCTCAGGCCGCCGGGCTTCCCGGCTTTACCGTCAGCGCCCCGAATGGGGATGGTCCGTGCCAGTTTGCCGGTGCGACCATTACCAGTACAACGACGAGTTCGTTCATCAACGCGGTGAACCGGATGGGTCCGACCGCATGGGATAGCGTAACGAAGCTCATGGCGAACTACCCGGCTCCGGATCCTAAGGTTCGGTACAACATCGTCGGGAGCGGCCCGTACTACCTCTCCTACGAGCTCCCCTCAGTGGGGTACCAGCTCATGGCAAGCCCGGGCTACGTCCAGCCGAACTGCGCGGGCCAGGCGGGTTGCCAACCGGCACCTAACTCCTACACGGATCACGTGCTCGTCTACTGGGAAGCTACCGATACGGAAGGTATCCAGGAGTACGCGGCAGGGCAAGCCGACCTCGCAGGTATCTCGACAACGGATACCCCGACGATGCTCGCCCTGACGGCCCAGGGGAAGATCGACTACACGTCGTTCAACACGCTGAGCATCTTCTTCTGGACGTTCACGCTGAACTTCAGCGCGAGCGGGATGAGCACGATCCTGCCGAGCGGGGACACGTTCAACATCCCGCAGACGTTCTTCGCGTCCGAGGCGACTCGTGAGCTGATGGTCAGTTCCTGGCCGTACGAAGCCTTCCAGAACACGATCAACACGGTCGATGGGGTCGTCTACGGGCAGCAGTACGGTGGTGTGATTCCGGCGGGGATGGGTGACTATCTCCCGACGAACATCACGTGGCCGTACAACAATCCCGCGGACTCTCCACAGAACTACTCGAACCCCAATGTCGTCGGGTCGGCGGCGTGGTGGTGGACCGAGGGGACGACGCCTTCGTCTCCCTACTACAACGCCACCCTAGCGGCGTGCTCAGCGAGCAAGCCGTGTATCTTCCCGGTGTTCGGGCAGCAGGGAGACCCCGGCCTTGACGAGGGTATCGCCCTCTGGATCGGCCAGATCGAGACCGCCACCAAGGGCGCGCTCCAGCCATACGCCGTCGATCTGACCTTCTTCACGGAAGTGGTGTTCTCCACGTCGTCCCCGCCCGGCCAGAACCCGATGGACTTCTACACCTTGGGCTGGATCCCGGACTATCCGGACCCGTCCAACAACATCGCGGCGATGGCGGCGGCGAACGGCACGTACACCTACAGCAGCTCGCTTTGGCAAACGTTCAACACGCCGTACTACATGTCGAGCACGTGCGCTGCGGTGGGTCAGGCCTACACTACTTGGGGTGCCCTTGCCTACTGGGCAGCCCAGACCTCGAACGGGTCTGGCGTTCCGGACAACTGCCAGGGATGGGCGTACGACACGATGAGCTACTGGATGACCGGCCCGACTCTGCACGAGTCGAACGTCACCCTGCGTATCCTCCAGTACAACATGGAGGAGCACATCCTGTCGGGGCTGGCGCTCAATGTCTACTTCGACCAGGCGCTGCAGATCTACTCGGCCTCCCGGTGGGTGAACCTCAACTCGATCAACACGAACGTGATGGTCGGAGGCGGCGGCGACCAGTACTGGTACGCGATCACCTTCCTGCCGAAGGCGTACACGATGAGCTTTACGCAGTCCGGATTGCCATCGGGGACCAGCTGGTCGGTTGTCGCGGCGGGTCAGACGTACACCACGACCGCGTCGTCGATCTCGCTATCGATGGTTCCGGGGACGTACAACTACACCGTGCTACTCGTTCCGGGATACAAGGTCACGACCGCGATTAGCGGCCAAGTCACGCTGTCGACCGGTCCGGTCAACACGGCGATCGGGTTCGCGGCTACGACGACGCAGGCCTACCCGGTCTCGATCGTCCAGTCGGGTGTCATCTGGGGCACGCCATCGTCCGTGCTGATCTCGAATGCGGGAGGCGTTTCGGTTCTGGGTGGCAACACGACCGTCATGCTACCGGCTGGAACGTACGACTACACTGTGGTCCCGCCGCCCGCCTACACCTCGAAGACGCCCCTGACGGGAAGCTTCACCGTGAGTAGCTCCAGCTACCCCGTGGTGTCGTTGACCTTCGCGGGAGTCAAGTTTGCGGCCGTGCCGGTGACGATCGGACTTTCTGCGAGTTCGGCAGTCACCGCCGGATTCAACGCTCAGGTGAAGGGCTACGGAAGCCAGGCCTACCCCAACGGCACCGCAGGCTCGAACATGACGTTCTGGGAGCCGGCAGACTCGTCGATCACGTTCTCGGCGATGGCCGGCGCGACCCTCGGGCCGAGCAGCTTCCAGTACGGCATGGTGACGGGGACGATCTCCGTAGGGTCGAGCGCTACGTTCGCGAACATCACGTTCCCGACGGCGCTCCCGACGGTAGCGACGACGTTCTCCGCAACGGGCCTCCCGTCCGGAAGCACGTGGTATCTGTCGATTAACGGAGCGAACGTGACGATGTCGAACGCGTCGGCGACGTTCGCCCTGCCGGCGGGAACGTACTCGTTCTCCGCGTATGCGGCGGGATACGTTGCGACGCCCTCGGGCGGAACGTTCTCCGTGGTCGGCACCCCGCAGAGCTACTCGGTGGCGTTCGCGAAGCCGTCGACGACCACTACTACCACTGGGATCAGCACCCTTGCCTACGCGTTGATCGGAGTGCTGGCGGCGATCGCGGTGATCTTCATCGCGCTAGCCGCCTACTTCGCCAGCCGGGGAAGGAAGCCGTCCTCTCCCGCTGCCCCGCAGACCTGGGACGCCCCCAAGGGCGGCTCGGGTGGCGCCGGCGGTAGCGGCGGAGCCGGAGGAAGCTCGTAAGGGCGGGCGAACCGGGAATAGGGCCGATAACCCATTCGGTCCCCCGCAGGTCGATCCTGCGGGGGACTTGCGGCAGTTATATCGTTCTTACGGAGCGGGCCGGACGATTGGATGGTAGGTCGTTATAGTCACGGATGACGCGGCAATCTCGTTGTCACTTCAGGCTCGTCGGGTGAGGGTCCGTCCCCGGCCTTCCTTCCTGGGCCATCTGACGTTCGAACTGGCGGCGGAAGCGCCGGTTCGATGCAAGGCCGTGGGCGGCCTTCCGGGTGGTCTCGTAGTAGCGTAACATCGCCCGAACCTCTTGACCGCGGTGTCCGCTGCCTCGCGCGATTCGTTGGATTCGAGGGCCCTTGAGGAGGCCCGCATCCAGGAGCTCTTCGGGTGTCAGCGAGTCCAAGATCGCCCGAAACCGCTTGACCTGCCTCTGAGTCTGATCGAGTTGCTGGTCATCGATCTTGGCCTGCCCGAGACCGGGAAGGAAGCTGAGAAGCTTCGCCATGGAGCCGAGCGATCCCAGCGAGTCGATCTGGGTCCGCAGGTCCTTCAGCGTGAACCGGCCGGCCATGAGGTGCTCGGCGGCCTTCTGAGCCTCCTCCTTGTCCCGAAGCTCCTCGAAGCGCTCGAGCAGGGTCTGGAGATCCCCCATGCCGAGGAGGCGGGAGACGAAGCGGGTGGGGATGAACCGCTCGAGCTCGTCCAGGTGCTCGCCGGTCCCGATGAAGAGCACCGGCGCGTGGGTGGCCGCGACCGCGCTCAGTGCTCCGCCCCCTTTGGCCGAACCATCCATTTTGGTAAGGATGGTGCCGGTGAGGCCGACCGCCTCCTGAAAGGCGGAGGCGCTGCGCCCGGCGGCCTGACCCATGGCGGCGTCGAGCACGAGGATCGTCTCGTCCGGTCGGGCGACCTCGCGCACGCGCTTGAGCTCGGAGATCAGGTCCGCGTCCAAGGCGCTCCGGCCGGCCGTATCGATGATCACGGCGAGGTGGGGAGGGAACTGGGCGAGTCCCTCGCGGACGATCGCCTCGGCCCGGGGCTCCTTGCGATCCGCGTAGAACTCGCATCCGATCTTCTTCGAGAGTTGCTCCAACTGGTCGATCGCTGCCGGTCGGTGGATGTCCGCCGCGATCAGCCCGACGCGGACCCCCTTCTTCTGGAAGAACCGCGCGAGCTTCCCGGCAGTGGTGGTCTTCCCCTGACCGTAAAGGCCGACGAGGAGGATCCTCCGCGGCTTCGCCTCGAACTCGCGCTCCTCGCCGAGGATCGAGCGGATCTCCTCGTAAATGATCCGAATGAGGAAGTCCCGGAGGCTCGAGCCTGCCGGCGGCTTCTCCTCTCGGGCCCGGCGGCGCATACGTTGCGTGAGATCGAGCGTGAGCTGAACGTTCACGTCGGCTTGGAGGAGGGCCCGCTGGATGTCCCGAACGACCTCGCTCAGGAGCTCCTCGTCGACGGTCGAGCCTCGGGCGATCTTCTGCAAGACTCCGCGAAGCGACTTCCCAAGCGAATCCAGCACCATGGCCCGGGACCGTGAGGGAACGGAGCATCGGTCCCCTTATAGGGCAATCCCGTCCAAGGCGGAGGGCGCAACACGGACTTCACGCGAAGCTTCTTAAGACGGCGGCCCCAAGTGAAGTGAAGCCATGTCCACCGGATCCCCTCCCCCTTCCGTGCCGACGTCGGGGAAGCCGCCGCCTCCGAAGCTAAACCCGGTCAGGGTCCCGATCCAGGAGGAGGCGGTCGCCGAGCGTACGAAGGACTTCCGCGAGGTTCTCCACCCCTACACCCGGGAAGAGGCGATACTGGAAGCCAAGCGGTGCATTCAGTGCCGCCGGCCGTGGTGCGTAGAGGCGTGCCCGATCACTCAGGACGCCCGGGAGTACATCCGGCTCATCGCGGCCGGAGACTTCGATGGCTCGGCCCGGGTGACGCTCCGGGACGATCCGCTCGCCACGTCCCTCTGCAAGGTCTGCTACCACTACTGCGAAGACGCCTGCGTGGTGAAGAAGAAGGGAATTCCGATCGCGATCCGCCACCTCAAGCGAGCCGCTCTCGAATTCGGTAATTCCGATCTCGTCTACGTGCCTTCGAAGCCGAAGCACCAGCGCGTCGCGATCGTCGGCGGCGGCCCGGCCGGCATGATGATGGCGTGGGAGCTGGGGGTGCGCGGCTACTCGGTCACGGTGTTCGAGCAAGAAGGGGAGGTCGGCGGGCTCATGCGGACGATTCCCGCCTACCGAATGACGGACCGGGAGATCCAGATCGATCGGGCCCGGTATAGGGATCTGGACGTCACCTGGGTCGACGGTCGGAAGATCGGCCGGGAGATTCCGATCCAACAGCTGCTGAAGGACGGCTATCTCGCGGTCTTCTTATCGATCGGGACGAGCCTTCACCGGCCCCTCGGGGTTCCGGGCGAGGATCTCCCCGGAGTGATCCCGGCTCTCGAGTTCTTGAAGAAGTTGAACCGCGGCGATCCCGTCGCGGTCGGAAGGAAGATCGTCGTTGTCGGTGGGGGGGACGTCGCGATGGACGCGATCCGCAGCTCGGTGCGCCTCAGTCCGGGAGGCGACGTCACGCTCGTCTACCGTCGCACGAAGGCCGAGATGCCGGCGGACCCGGAAGAGCTCCTCGGGGCCGAGCAGGAAGGGGTCCGCTTCTTGTTCCTCCGTGCGCCCCGCCGGGTCATCGGGGCTGGGCACGTGGAAGGGCTCGTCGTGCAGCGAATGGAGCTCGGCCCGCCGGATGCGAGCGGCCGGCGGACGCCGGTCCCCGTTCCGGACTCCGAGGAGACGATCGCGTGCGATACGTTGATCGTTGCGGTCGGCCAGCGGGCGGATCTCGATGGGTTCGACCCCGGGCTCCACCTCCATCTCACCTCCCAGGGATGGCCCGAAGGGAGCAAGCCCGGATTCGCGACGGAGGTGCCGGGAATATTCGCGGCCGGGGGCCGGTCTGTGGTGTACGCGATGGGCGCGGCAAGCCAGGCAGCCGAGGCGATCGATGCCTATCTGAGCGCGAAGCGTGGCGAGAGCGCGGGACCCCGGCCCGATCCGTTCGGCGGAGACCACCCGTTCACGCTGCCGGCCGGCTACACGAAGCCGATCCGAGTATAGGTGAAGCCTGCCCGGATTCCCAAAAACTAAAGCACGGGCCCGACTCCCTCGAGCGTGCCCGTTCCGACGGACGAGTCCCCGGCGTCGAACCCCATCGACCTCTCTCCGCTGGAAACGGCGGTCCTGAAGGTCCTTCGGTCTCGCACCGGTCCGGTCGCGGAAGAGGAGATCCCTGCGGCCTCCCGCCTCTCCCCGGACGAGGTGCGCGGTAGCCTGCAACGCCTCCGCTCCAAGCGCTTGGTCGTGGTCGAGGAGATCCACGAGTCGACCGTTCGACTCACGCCGAGAGGAGAGACCGCCCTCAGCCAGGGACTGCCCGAGCGACGCCTGCTCGATGCCCTTCGCTCGCGACGGGAGGGGATCGAAGGGGCCATGCTCGAGGAGGAACGCTCCGCCGCGATCGGGATCCTGCGCCGTCACGGGTACCTAGAACCCGGCATGCCCCTGCGACTTCGTCCCGATGCCCCTCCGGGCGAAGGCGAGCTTCCACTGGAGGCCACGCTGCGCCGGATCGCTCAGGGAACCGTGCCTCTCGACGAGGGAAGCATCCATCTCCTCGAGCGTCGCGGCCTCGTCCGCATCGACCATGCCACGCGTCGCCGCTGGGCCCCCTCGGAAGCGGGGGTCTCGTGGCCGATCGAGGAGGCGGGCGCGCGTATCGGGCCGCTGACCCGCGAGATGCTCGTATCGGGGGCATGGAAATCCGGTTCGTTCCGGCCGTACGACGTCCGTGCGGAGGTACCGTTCGTCTCGGGAGCGCGCCCCCATCCCTATCCGGCCTGGATCGAGGAGTTCGAGGAGATCCTCATCGGCCTCGGCTTCGAACAGGCGGAGGGCCCGCTGGTGGAGACCGAATTCTGGAATGCGGACGTGCTGTTCATGCCGCAAGACCATCCCGCGCGCTCGATCCACGACGTCCTCTACCTCACCGGGGTCGAGGGGCGATTGCCCGAAGGGCGGCTATTCGAACGTGTCGCCGCGGCCCACGAGGGGCGTCCCCTCCCCGGCTCGAGCGCGCCCTTGAGCCTCGGATGGACCCAGCGGTACGACACGGCCGTTGCGAAGCGTCCGGTCCTCCGCTCGCAGACCACGGCGGTGAGCGGCCGGTACCTCGCTCGTGCCCCCGAGCCGCCCTTCCGGATGTATTCGATCGACCGGAACTTTCGGTTCGAGGCCGTGGATCCGTCGCACCACATCGAGTTCGGTCAGTGCGAGGGTGTCCTCGGCCAGGAAGGAATTTCGGTCCGCCATCTGATCGGGATCTTCCAAGCGATGGCCAGCGCCCTCGGCGTCGGCGAAGTCCGCGTTCGTCCTAGCTACTTTCCGTTCACCGAACCGTCGATCGAGGGATACGTCAAGCACCCTCGCCTCGGATGGATGGAGGTATTCCCCGGAGGACTCTTCCGGCCCGAGGTGCTCCGCCCTCTCGGGATCGACGTTCCGGTCGCCGCATGGGGGATCGGGATCACGCGGCTCGCGATGGTGGCCCTGGGGTGCAACGACATCCGGGAGCTGTTCGAGGACGACCTCGAGGTGCTGCGCGAAGGAAGGATCTAGATGCCCCAAACCACGCTCTCGTTGTCGCGGGTACAGGCGATGCTGCCGGAACCTTTGTCGCCGGAACGCTGGGAACAGCTCCTCTTCGCGTCGAAGGCTGAGCTCGTCGGGATCGACGGCGACACGATCCAGATATCAGCAACACCGGATCGTTTGGACCTTCTCTCCGAAGGCGGGCTCGGGCTCTACGTGGAAGGCGTACTGGGGTCGCGTACCGGGCTCCCCCGCATCCATTGCCGGACCGGGCCCGGCCCGGCGATCGAGGTCGCGGCAACGGTCCATCCGCTGCGCCCCGAGATATCGGGCCTGATCGTCCACCCACCGCGCGGCTCGAGAATCGACGAGGGAACCCTCGCCGAGGCGATCCGGTTCCAAGAGCTCATTCACGCAAGCGTGGGCCGGGACCGAAGAAAGGCGAGCCTCGGGTTGTACGCCGTCGATCGAATCCGGTTTCCGCTCCGTTACGCGCTCGAGCCGATGGAATCGGTGTCGTTCACCCCTCTCGATCGGAACCGCCAGACCTCGGCGAGCGAGTTCTTCGAGGAACATCCGATGGCCGCGCGCTACGGAGCTCTCGGACGCTCCGGGGACGAGTGCCTCGTCCTCCGCGACGCAGCCGACTCGGTTGCGAGCCTCCCGCCGATCCTGAACGGCCGCGAGTCGGGTGAGGTCCGACCGGGGGACCGGGCGCTCCTGCTCGAATCGACCGGCACCAGCCAAAGGGCCGTTCGGGAATCGCTCCAGCTCCTCCTAGTCGTGTTCGTCGCTCGCGGATGGTCGGTGGAGCCGGTCCGGATCGAACCCGCCTCGGGAGCGACGGAATCCCGGGAACCGGTCTTCTCCCCGCGAGAGGTGACGCTGCGTACGTCCGACCTCGTCGGGATCGCCGGCGACGAGCTCACGGCTCCGGAGATCCGCCGCTTGGCGCGCTCGTGCCGGATGGACGCTCGCCCCATCGCCGGCGGATGGAAGATTTCCGCTCCTCCGTGGAGGATCGACCTTCTCGGATCGGTGGACGTCGCGGAAGATCTCGTGCTCGCCCGAGGGCTGGGCGCGTCGCCCCCCCTCCTTCCTTCGAGTTCCACCCTTGGCCGGCGTCGTCCGGAGACCATCTTCCGCCGTCGATTTTCTCCGATCCTTCTGGGAATGGGTCTTTCCAGCCTGTATACTCCCGTGGTGGTCAGCGAGGGCGCGGTCGCGCGGTCCGAGAGGGTCGCCGAGACCCTCCGGCTCGTGAATCCCCCCAGCCAAGAGTTCGCAGCGCTCCGCTCGAGCCTGGCAATCTCCCTTTTGGAGTCGCTTCGGCACAACGTTCGCCACGCCTACCCGCAGCGAATCAGCGAGACCGGCCCGGTGGTCATTCGATCCCCAAAGGCGGAGAGCGCCACGGAGACGCGCTACCACCTCGGATTCGCGCTGGCCGGCGATGGGATCGGTTTCGCGGACGCGGCCGCGCTGGTCGACTACCTATTGCGCACGGTCGACGTCGGTGGCGTACGCGAGCCGGCCGAGATACCGGCGACGATCCCGGGCCGGGCGGCGCGGGTCCGGCTCGCGGGCGAGCCGATCGCCGAGATCGGCGAGTTCCATCCTCGCGTCCTCGAGGGCGCGGGCATCCCCGTCCCGGTCGTATGGGGCGAACTCGACTTGAGCGCGTTGTGGCCGCTCGTTCGGCCGTCGGGAACTGTCTAATATCGCCGCCCGGTCGAAGGGAGATGGCTCGATCCGCCCCGCCCACTTCGGCCGAGGCCCGCGCCGCGTACTCGGCGTGGAAGGCTCGGGCTCGGTCCGTGCTCGGCGGGGGGTCCGACGCGGACCTCGAAGCCCTTCTGGCCCCGGAGCCGGCCGACCCGGAGGGCATGTACCTCGAGCGGATCGGCTTTCCCGGCGAGAGCCCGTTCACTCGGGGAATTCAGCCGACGATGTACCGGGGGCGGCTGTGGACGCTGCGCCAGTACTCCGGATTCGGAAGCGCGCGCGAGACGAACCGCAGGTTCCGCTACCTTTTGCGCGGCGGTCAGACCGGGCTCTCGGTCGCGTTCGATCTCCCGACCCAGATCGGGTACGACCCCGACCACGAGCGAGCTCGAGGGGAGGTCGGCCGGTGTGGGGTCGTGCGTCTTGGCCGGACGCGTGGCGGCCCATGCCACCACCCGGGCCCGTGAGGACGGCGCCGGCCCCGTTCCGAGGCGCTGGCGGATCTCGGCGGCGCGGCCCGAGAGGGAGCCGAGCAGCAGCGGGTCGACGTCAGCCAGTTCGTAGGCACCATTGCGCCGCAGCGTCCACCCGGCGCCCAGCCGCTCGGTGAGTCCACACCGCAACTCGGCGTCGTAGGCGTGGCCGGCGGCGGCCGCGTGGGCGAACAGGCCGCGCCCGTCGAGAGCCGTCCACCGGCCGTCGGGCCCGTGGCCCAGGTTGGCCACCACCACATGGGTGTGGAGATGCGGGTCGAGGGCCCGGCTGGTGCGGTGCAAGAACCCCGCACCGATCAAGCCGTCGACCGCCATCGGCACCCACCAGGCGTCGGGGCCGCCGGCGTCGAGCACCGGGGCCGGCGGCACGGCCAGGGCGTCGAGCCGGCGACGCAGGTCGGTCAGCCGGTCGTCGACGAGGCGCAGGGTGCGGCTGGTGGCGGCGGCGAACTGGCTCACCTGGTGGGCGACCCAGCCGACGTACCAC
>JAJYUO010000025.1:7573-11112 GCA_021792485.1 Thermoplasmata archaeon | reverse complement strand
GGAAGCTGCCGCGCTCGAGCTCGAGGTCCCGGACGGCGATCCCCGTCAGGAGAGCCACCCCCCGCGGGGCACGTAGAGTCCCGTGCGGTCGATGAGGCGCACGACAAGGAAGATCGCGAGGGCGACCATGACGAGGACGCAGCTCGCCGCCGCCGCGGCCTCGAGGCCGCCCGAGCTCTGGTAGAGATCGTAGATGTACACGGACGCCGGGGCGGTCGCCGGGCCGAACCACGGCGGGCTCGGGTCGATCGCATAGGCGAGGATCAGGAAGCCGCCGATCTCGCTCACCCCCCGGGCCCACATCAGCAGGGCACCGGTCGCGATCCCGCGCGCCGACTGCGGAAGCGTGACGGTCGCGAACGCCTCCCCCGGGCTCGCGCCCAGCGAACGGGCCGTGTCGATGACCTCGGGATCGACGGCTCGAAAGGCGAGCTGGCTCGACAGTACGACGTAGGAGGCCCCCACGTAGAGCATCACGAGGACGACCCCCCAGATCGCGTCGAAGACCGGGAGCCCGAGGCCCGCCAGGAACCGTCCGACCGGACCGTCCGGGGCGAAGAGCAGGAGCAGCGCGATGCCGACGACGAGGTGCGGGATCACGACCGGGAGGAGGACCGCGGACTCGACGAAGCTCCGTCCGCGGAACCGGTAGCGGGCGAGCAGGTAGCCGAGCGGGACCCCGGTCAGAAGGCCGAGGCCGACGGCGATTCCCGAGGCGAGAAGGGTGAACCGGATCGAGGTGAGGAAGCCGGCGTTCGTCGCCTCCACGACAAACCCGCCCCAGCCGACATAGAGAAAGAGGACCCCCAGCGGGAGGACGAAGAGGAGGATCAACGACGCCGACAGGACCGCTCCGACGACCGGACCCAGCGGACCTCGAGCGTTCGGGGCGGCCACGTTCTGCCTTCCCTCCGAGCCCCCTCAGGTCGTGATCAGCGCCGCGAGGTACGGCGGCAGCGGCGGGAGTCCGGGCGGGAGGTAGCCGACCGAACCGTAGATCCACACCGACGGGGTCGGGACGAACCCGTCGGAGGCCCAGGCCTGGAGCGTCGAGTTCGAGATCAACCACGACGCGAAACTGTCGCCCAGGGCCGGATCGGGAGCGTTGGAGGGGACGGTGAGGGCAAAGATCGCGGGAGCTCCGACGACGACATCGAGCGTGGTTCCGGCGAGAATGGTCGTGTGGGCGTACCCGTACTCCGTGACGTCGTTCGCTGTCGTGCCACCGAGGTTGACCGAATCGCTTAGGGGCGTGAAGGTCAGCTTGTCCGCCCGGGCGTACGACTCGTAGATGAGGTAGGCCTGGACCTCGCCGGTCGATAGCGCGAGGCTCGCGTCGTTCTCCATGACGTAACGGGTGTTCGCGGTCGGTCCGGCGAACCCGCCCATCGGTCCCGTGAAGAAGTGGTGGTAGAGCGAGCCGTTGAGGCCCGCGAGGCGATCCTGGAGCTCGATCGTGATGATCGCATCGGCCCCGAGGGGATCCGCGCTCGCGTTGGCGACCCCCAGGACGATCCCGCTGCCGACGATCTTCTCGTACCAATTCGACGCGGTGACCCCCGAGAGGACGCCGGGGTTGTAGGCGAGGACGATCGGATCGCTCGCAAAGACCGCCTCGCCGGTGGCGTACGGCGGGGAGGTTGCCATGAGCGCCTCGGGGACGACGCGATAGTCGGCGGAGACGAAGATGTCGAACGGGGACGCCGATCCCGCGGATACGATCGCGGTCGCGTCCGCGCTGCTTCCCTGATAGAGTTGCGCGGTCAGGGGCGAGGCGATCCCGGGGGTCTCGTTGACGTACGCGGAGACAAGCGAGGGAAGGATCCCCGTCGGGCTGAGGCTTCCGGCCGCGATCACTCCGAGGGTACGGGTCGACCCGCTCGAGCCGGACGTCGGGTGGGCATACCATCCGGCCGCGAACCCGGCCACGATCGCGACGACGGCGATTCCGACGATGACCGCCGATAGGAGGACCGGGCGCATGGATGTGGGATTGTCCCACATCCATTTCAAACCTCTTCGGTCGCCCGGCTTATGACTGGGGAGGGCGTTCGAACGGAACCTCGCGAAGAAGAGCCCCGGATCCGATCGCCTCGGCGACGAGCTCGATCTCGGCCGAGGGGCTGTGGTCGTTCGTCCACCGGGCGACTCGAGACCGGAGCGCGGTAAGCGCGGCTTCGCTTCCCCGACCCCCGCGCCTTGGCCGCCGGAGCTCGAGGGCTTGGCCGCCGACGATCCACTCGATCGCCACGATCCGACGGGCGTTCCCCAGGATGCGGTGCAGCTTCGCTCCGGCCCACGCTCCCATGCTGACGAAGTCCTCCTGGTCCGCGGAGGTGGGGATGTTCTGGGCGCTCGCGGGATAGGCGAGCGTCGCGTTCTCGTTGACGAGCGCCGCGGCGACGGTCTGGGGGATCATGAACCCCGACTGCATTCCTCCCTCCGGTGCGAGGAACGCGGGAAGTCCGCGGTTGAGCGCGGGGTGGACGAGCCGCGAGATTCTCCGTTCCGAGAAGGCGCCGAGGGTGTGGACCGCCAGCGCCAGCGAATCCATCGCCCAGGCGAGGGACTGGCCGTGGAAGTTCCCGCCGTTGACGAATCCCTCCGGAAGGAGGAGCGGATTGTCGGTCGTGGCGTTGAGCTCCCCGTCCAGGATCGCCCGGGCCGCCCGGATCGCGTGGCGAACGGCCGCCAACACCTGCGGAATGCACCGGAGCGTGTAGGGGTCCTGCCCCGTCCACTCGGTGCGCCGGATCGCGAGCTCGCTGTCGGCCAGCAACGAACGCATCGACCGGGCGATCGTCCGCTCCTCCGTAGAGTTCCGCGCCTCGCCGAGGCGGTCGTCCAGGCACTCCGGAGAACCTTGGAGGGCATCAAACGTCATCCCGGCGGCGATCAGGCTCGCATCCAGGAGCGCACGGGATTGCTCGACGCCGAGGGCCAGGTAGCTCGCCATCAGCGCGGTTCCGTTGACGAGACCGATCCCTTCCTTCTCCCGAAGATGGAGCGAAGGGATGCCGGCGCGCTTCAGGACCGCCGCCGCGGACTCGATCTGACCGCCCGGACCGACGAACTCCCCCTCTCCCGTGAGGGCGAGGGCCAGATGTGCGAGCGGAGCCAAGTCGCCGGAGGCGCCGACGGAGCCGCGCTCGGGCACCCGAGGTAGGAGATGGTGGTTCAGCAGGTCCAACAGCCGCTCGATCACCTCGGGACGGACCCCGGAGTGGCCGCGGGCGAGCGAATTCGCTCGCAGGAGGATCATGCCACGGACGACCTCCTCGCCCAACACGGGGCCGACACCGCTCGCGTGGCTCGCGATGAGCGAGTGTTGCAGCTCCGGAGCGCGAGCAGGGTCGATCCGCTGATGCGAGAGCGCCCCGAACCCGGTCGTCACGCCGTAGACCGGAGCTCCGCTCGCGACGATCCTCTCCACGTCACGGCGCGCTGCTTCGACGCGCGACCGCGCCCCGGGGGACAACTGGACGTTGGCGCCGTCCCGGACCACCGCGAGGAACCCCTCGAGATCGCGGGATTGGCCG
>JAJYUO010000025.1:0-7563 GCA_021792485.1 Thermoplasmata archaeon | reverse complement strand
TCTCGAAGGCGATGGCCGCCTAGGCCGCCGGGACGACGAGGTCGCCACCCGGCTTCTGATGAGAGGGGATCTTACGCGTCGCGACGTTCTTCGTCTTCCAGAAGATCTCGGCGAACTCCTGGATCTCGCTGAGCAGCTCCTGAGCGTCGGCGAGGGAGATTCCCTGGCGCGCCTTCGAGGCCTGCTTGAAGATCTTGAAGACGAGCTCGCTCGTCTGCGGGAAGGCCTTGAGGTGGTCGGCGGTGAAATAGTCGCCAAAGATGACCCGGACCTCATGCTTCGCCTTCTCGGCGTGCAGCTCCTTGACCGCGGTGTAGCGCGCGATCTTTTCGTTGTACAGCTGGACCTCCTCGGGCTTGGCGGACGACGCGGGCGGGACTGCTTCCGCGATCAGTTGGTCCATCCGAATCACGGTCAGCGCGGCGATCTGCGCCTCATGGGGGTCGTAGATGCCGCACGGGATGTCACAGTGGGCGTAGACGATCTCGGGCCGCCCCGCCAGGGCGCGGACGACGTTGGTCGCTCGATCATACCACCGAACGGCGGACATGGTGGCCGCATTTCGGGTGGAGCCATAAGGTGAGCAGGTCGATGCCGGCGGCATCCGATCGCCATCGAAGGGCTCCTCCGCTCGGTCGACGCCTGCGCAGCCTGACCTTCGACGTGATCGACGAGAGCATGGTGCCGTTGCTGAAGACGGGCGACCGCATCCTCGTCGACACCGCCGCCTACCGCCACCAACTGCCGCACGTCGGCGACATCATCGTCTTCCGGGACCCAGAAGAGCCGCGCCGTCGCCTGGTCAAACGAGTTTCGGCCCCCGTGGACCCCGCCGCCGGAGGGGGCGTCTCGGTCCTCGGAACCGACCCCGAACGCAGCCGCGACAGCCGCAGTTTTGGACCCGTGCCACCGAGGCTCATTCTGGGAAAGGCGTGGTATCGGATCGGTCCCCAAGGCCGTGAAGGGCCCCTCGAGTAGGAGGGCCGCAGCTCCCGCGGAACGCGCGCCCAGAAGAGGGAAGGCACCGGCGGACGTCTCCGGGTCTCTTGGACGGTGCCACCAAGAGACGCCGCGCCGATGCCCGAGGCCACTCTACACACATCATGAGCCGCCTATATAGTTATCCGACCCCGCGGAATGTGCCGTTCCGCCCCGTTCTAGCTGATTTTTCGATGCGGGTGGCGATGCCCGGTGCTTCCCCCTACGATCGAAGGGCTCGTGATCGAGTAGTCCCCGAAGGCGACTCCTCGGATTCCCCGCAGGTCCTCGGCGGCCCGCACCAGTTCCCGCCGGCTGCCGACCATACCGAGAACCTCGACGCACGTGTCGCCCCGAAGATGAATGTGCCCGGAGAACCGAATGTGATCGCCCCAGCGGTGCTGCTCCGCAGCTAGGCGACGCAGGACGTTCGGCGCGTCGTGACGATACAATAGGGTCACCGTGGCGACCGAGTCTGCGTCCGGGTCGCCCAGGGTCTGGTCCGAAAGCTCCTTCCGTATGAGGGCCCGGATTGCATCGGATCGGCTTGGGGAGTTGCGCTCGCGCACCCATGCGTCCAGCAGCCGCAGCAGGCTCGGCTCGAGCGAGACGCCGAGGCGCACCACGTACTCCTTCGGTTTGCGGCGGTTCGCGCCTCCCACGGCGGGGCCTCCTTCGACGGGCAGGCAGCCCTTCGCTTTACGCTGTTCGAGTCGGGCGGTCGACCATGGGGCCTCCGTTCGCCGGTCGACGAAGCCACGGCCGCACGTGCTGGTTCCGAGGGTCATTGTGCGGAGGATATGGCCCCGGACCGGGGATCGGTCTTCCTATCGTTCTCGCACGGTACCGGCGGGTCCGGATCCGCCCGACGTGGGTGGTGTCGCCGCTGCGATGGGCATCGGCATCCCGGCGTTGCCGGCGCGGCCCGCCGGGCGCCGATTCCGGTATTCCGCACCACATGCCGAATCGGGGCTCTTGTCTGATCTGAGCCGCCCTCCCGTCTTCGCTGGGGCGATCTCCCCGACGTGGTTGGGACGGGCTCCGAGTTCGATGCACCTCCGCATCATGTCGATGCATCGATCATCTTCCCGTCCGGGGTCTGGCACAAACTTCCGAGGCGCTTCGCCCCCTCCCTTCCGGTACCTTGAGCGCCTTGTCCCCGTTTCTTCACCGCTCGGGATCGCACCCACTTCCGATGAGACCTCGTGAACGGCATGCCGAGCGCGTGCTCGAAGCCCTCGCCCGATAGGGATTCGGCCGGCGAAGAGCTCACCGCGGTAGCGCCGGCCGGGAGTCCGCAGCTCGGCCTCGGGCCACGAACGCCACCGGGCGCTCTCCCGACCTTCGCCTCCGCCGTTTTACCGGATCCCGACGAGTTCGGCGATCTTCTCGGTGGCCCGGGGCAACGGGAGGCGGAGGAGTTCCTCCGGGTGGACCCAGGCCTGGGACGGTCGAAGCCGGGGTCGATCTCGCGCGGAGATCCGAGCGTCGAATACGTGGAGTGCGACGGTGAAGTGGCTGTAGGCGTGGTGCACAACACCGGCCCTCGTCAGCTTCGGTGGGCCGGTGCCGACCTCTTCCTTCCACTCGCGCTGAGCGGCCGCTCGCGGAGTCTCCCGAGGCTCGAGCTTGCCGCCGGGGAATTCGTAGAGGCCTCCGAGCAGTCCGGTCGGAGGGCGTCGCTGGACGAGGTACCGCCCCCCGGATTCGGCCACGACGACCGCGGCCACCACGTGCGGCCGCGACCGACGGGGGCTCCTCCGAGGGAGAGATCCCGGATCGTCTAGGGTCGCATACGCCCGACACTGCTCTCGGACCGGGCAGCGGGGGCAGTCGGGGCGAACGGGAAGGCAGACCGTCTCTCCGAGCTCCATCAGCGCTTCGTTGAAATCTCCGGGACGTCGGCGGGGGAGAACCTCCTCGAGGTTCCTTGCAAGCCGCCTCGCGACGACCGGAGAACGAACATCTCCCGGTTCGGCCCACCAGCGTGCGGCGACCCGTCGGCCGTTGGCCTCCAGAGCGACGACCGGTACCTGGAACGCGATCGCTGCGATCGCGCGCGCGATGTACGGGCCCACTCCCGGCAGGGTCTCCAGTTCGTCGACGGTCCGCGGGAAGGTTCCCCCTCGTCGGATCACGATCTCCTTTGCGGCGGCGTGGAGGTTCCTCGCTCGGGAGTAATACCCCGCTCCCTGCCAGACCTTCAACACCGCGCCGAGCGGCGCTCGTGCCAGCGACCGAACGGTAGGGAAGCGGCGGAGGAACCGCTCGTAGTAAGGTCCCGCTTGGGCGACCCGGGTCTGTTGGAGCGTCACCTCGGCGACCCAGATCGAGTACGGATCGCGCGAGCGTCTCCACGGTAGCGGACGACGGGCCCGAGCGAACCAGGTCACGAGACGGGGTCCGATCGAGGGGCTCGGGATCGATTGCGGCGGTCGCCGGACGGCCACCGTCTCCTCGGGCGAAGGCATCGACCTCTAGCTTAAAGCAGGCCCGGCCGTCGATCGGCCGTACCTGCATCATGAGCGGCATGGTCGTCGTCACCGATGATAACTTCGAGCGGGAGGTGATCCGCTCCCGGCTGCCGGTCGTCGTGGACTTCACCGCGGAGTGGTGCGCGCCGTGCCGGATCACCGAGCCCGTGCTCCGGGAGCTGAGCCAGAAGCTGGACGGTCGGGTGAAGTTCGCGAAGATCGAGGTCGACAGCGCCGATCGGACCACCCGGGCCTACGGCATCCACTCGATCCCGACGTACTTGTTCGTCCAGGAGGGCCAGGAGAAGGGGCGGGAGATCGGCCCGGTAGAGCCGGCCGAGTTCCGCTCGATTCTCAAACGCTACTTCGATTTCGCCTGAGCCCGGTCCGCCTGTGCGTTCCTCCACCGGCCCGTCGGCCACCATCTCCCTTACAGTTCGGCCCTCTCCCCCGGAACCCGTCGGAACAGTTGGACATCGCCGACATGAGCTGCCCGGGAAAGGAAGCGAACCAGTCGTTCGACGCCGAACCCGGCTCCGGCCGACGGGATCAATCCCTGGGCGCGGTCCAGGTAGGCGCGAAAGGCCGCGGGCGGGATGCCGTCCCGGGCGATCCGGTGGCGGATCCGATCCGACTCCCACTCCCGCTCGGCCCCGGAGAGCGCCTCGCCGTATCCGTCGGGATAGACAAGGTCGTAGTTGAGGAAGTGACCCGGCGCGTCCGGATCCTCCCGATCGTAGAACTCGCGCCGGTGGCAGAGCGCCCAAAACGGCTGGTCGTGGTCGCGCGAGGCTGCGGCTTCCCAGTCCGGCCCGTAGCGCCCCGCGAGCTCGTGCGTGGTGTAGACGGGCCAGGGAGGGAAGAACCGGGGCGGTTTGACGTCGAGCGTTGAGAACGCCGCGCAATCATGGAGGGTCCGTCCGAGATGGACGAAGTACCGCTCCACGAGCGCGCGCACATCCGCCCCGCGCGCCCGGGGAAGCTCGAAGTCGGCCTGGGTGAACTCGAACAGGTGCTTCCCCGAGGCCCCTCGTTCCGGCCGCTCGAGCCGAACGTTCGGGGAAAGGATCCAGATCGGACCGAGCTCTCGGACCGCGAACTGCTTGTGCAGGATCATGGAGTTCATCAGGTAGAACCGGTCTCCGAGGTAGTCGATCTCGGCGGTCGCGATCACCGAAGAACCCGGGTCAGGGCCTAGCGGGTCCGTGCTCCGCCCGAGCATCACGGGGAGGAGCTGCGTAATCCCTTCTTCGTGGAAGAACTGAGTCGTTCTCCAGATCACCTCGCTCACGAGGCGTAGCCGCGCCCCTCGTCGATCGCCGTCGCTCGCTTCGTTAGCCGTGGCTCTCCCTTCTTGCATGGTTCCTTTCACCGAAGGCCCCGGTCGGACCGCGCTCAAGGCGCGTTGTCCGCCGGCGAGGGCCTTCTACGCCGGATTATTCCCCCCGTCGGCCCGAGCGACCGCGGGGGAATCCGGAGGAGTACACCGGCTCGTGGAGCGAAGACTGCGCCCAACGAGCCGAACGATCGGGAGGGTCATAGAGGTCTGGTAGAGGACCGGATCTCGGGATATACTTGGCGGGCGGAAGCAGAGAATCAGTGGCGGAAGACGCGCCAGCCCGTGAAGAGCATCGAGATGCGGTATCGATCGGCCATCGCGAGCACCTCCGGATCCCGCACGCTGCCCCCCGGCTGGAGGATCGCGCGGACGCCGGCCTTGCCGGCGATCTCCACGCCGTCGGCAAACGGGAAGAACGCGTCGGAAGCGAGCACCGCTCCCTTCGCCCGATCCCCGGCGATCTCGCATGCCAGCTGAACCGACTTCGCCCGCGTCGGCTGGCCCCCTCCGATCCCCACCGTCGACGATCCTTGGGCGAGGACGATCGCATTCGACTTCGCGTGGCGGACCACGCGCCAGGCGAAGTCGAGGGAGCGGGCCTGCTCGGCGGTGACCGGTGACCCCGCCACGAGGCGAACCTCGTTGGGCGAGAGCTGGCGCTGGTCGACCTCCTGGAGCAGGAGCCGGTCGAGTGCGCTGTGGGCCTCCCACCGGATCGGCCCGAGGGTCCGTGGAGCGATCCGAACGAGCTTGATCTTCGGACGTTTCTCGAGTTGCGCCTTCGCTGCCGGTTCGAAGTCGGGAGCGGCCAAAAGATCGACAAAGACACCTTTCAATCCGGCGAGGTCGGCCGCTCCGAGAGGCCGATTTACCGCGACGGCCGAACCGTACCGCGCTACGGGATCGGTGGCGATCGCTCGCACCACGGCCTCGCCGATCGAGGCGGCCGACGCGGCTCCGCAGGGCGTAGCGTGCTTGACGACGGTCGCGCTCGGCGTCGGGAACTCCGCGACCGTAGCCAGCGCCGTCTCCAGGTCCAGAAGGTTGGTGAACGAGAGCGGGTCGCCCTTGATTTGGTCGAACGGCTCGCCCGTCAGGCCCGCGCCCGCCGAGACCGCGGTGTAGACGGCCGAGCGCTGGTGTGGGTTCTCGCCGTAGCGCAGGCGCAGCGAGGTGCGGCGGAAGACGACCTGCGGCGGAAACGGGTCGTCCTTGGAGATCGGCGACGAGATGCCGCGGGCGATGGCGCTGTCGTAGGCGGAGATCCGACGGAATGCCTCGACCGCGAGATTTCGCCGCGTTTCTGCCGAGAGCGCACCCGACGCGGCGCGCAGTTCCTCGAGCACGGGTCCGTAGGTACGCGGATCGAGCACGATGGCGACACGGGTGTGGTTCTTCGCTGCGGCCCGGGCGAGCGTGACGCCGCCGATATCGATGTACTCCTCCCGATCGGTCGCATCCGGGGCCTCGGCGAGATGCTTCTCGAACGGGTAGAGCTCCACGACGACCAGATCGAATCTCAGGAAACCGCGCTCGCGCAGCTCCCGTTCGCCTTCCGCGGACGAAGGAGAGAGGATGCCGGCGAGCAAGGCCGGATGCAGCGTCTTGATCCGGCCACCGAACCACGAACCGATCCCGGTGAGCTCCTCCGCGGCTCGGGCCGACAGCCCCGCCGCCTCGAGCGCCTGCCGGGTCCCGCGGGTGGCCCACAGTTCCACGCCGAGATCGGCAAGACCGCGAGCGAAGTCGGCGAGTCCGGATTTGTCGTCTACCGATAGGAGCGCGCGCTCCACGCGAACGGCCCCGACCCCCGACTCAGCCAATCCCTTACCCCTTACGGGGAGCATGCAATCAAGATAATGCTCGCGGACGGCCGCACGACCCGATCAGCTTGGCGGGGGACTGGGCCTCCGCCGGATCCAGGTCTTCGCGCCAACCAGGGTCCCCCACGTGCGCTCTGTCCGGATCGACCACTGGCCTGCGGGGTCCGACGCCGCGTTCCAACGCGCGCGTGCGAGGACCATCGTGTGTTGATCGACGGCGACGATCGCGCGCCGGGCATCCGAGCGTACCACGCGGTAGCTGAACGGGCGGGTCGCCGGTTCGATCCCGTCCAGTACATGACGCCACGCGTCGGGCGACCCGACCGGGACGAGCTCCCCCGTCACTTCGATCCCGAGGTAACGGGGGCGCGAAGGGGTTCGCTTACCGGACGAGATCGATGACTTCCTCGGACTCGCCGGCAGCGTAGCCCCCCTTCTGGCCGAGGAGGCTGGTCGCGCGGACTCCCGTGATGATCAGGAGCACCTTGATGGTGTTCTCCATCTCGGGAGACGACTCGACCGAGCAACCCCAGATGATGCGGGCGCGCTTGGAGATCTTGCTCCCTACGAGCGACGCGGCCTTTTCCGCCTCGGATACGGTCATCGTCGGTCCGCCGATGACACGCACGAGCGCGCCGGTGGCGTCCTTGAGCTCAACGCTGCCGAGCAACGGACTCGTCAGGGCTTCGGTGACCGCTTCGCTTACGCGGTCGGTGGCGCTCTCGCTCTCGCCGAGGCCGATCAGGGCGACCCCCCCATCCTTCATGACCGTCAGAATGTCGGCGTAATCGAGGTTCACGAGTCCCGGGCGCGTCACGATCTCCGCGATCCCTTTGATGGCGGTCATTAGCACCGCGTCGGCGAGTTTGAACGCCGCGTCGAGCGGCATGCGCGGGACGAGCTCGAGGAGCTTGTCGTTCTGAATGACGATCGTCGTGTCGCAGACGCG
>JAJYUO010000024.1 GCA_021792485.1 Thermoplasmata archaeon | reverse complement strand
CGAACGGCTCGAGGCCTCGGTCCCCTCCACCCGCCCGTGGGTCGATCTCGAGAGGACGGGCGCGAAGGAAGCGATCGTCTTCGGGGACACGCACGGGGAGTGGCCCAGCACGGTGCGCGTCGTGCGAACGTTCCTTCAGGACCGCTCAACAGCGCTCGTCGGATTGGGCGACTACGTCGATCGGACCCCGGCCGACTGCCCGAACGGTTCGGTCTTCAACGCGCTCTATCTGCTGGAGATCGCGGCGGCCCACGCACCTCGCGTCATCCTGATCCGCGGCAACCACGAAACGACGAGCGTCATGCCGGTCGCGCCTCGCTCCTTCGAGGACGAGGTCGGGGCCGCCTGGGGGCCGTCCGCCGAGCGCGCCGAACAGATCTCGCGCCTCCTCAACCGGGGACCGATCGCCGCGACGAGCCGGTCGGGCGCGTACTTGGCGCATGCCGGTTTTCCGCGGGCGCCCTGGCCGGAACCCTGGACCGGGGCCATCGATTCGCAGGATCGAGCGCGCCTCGCCGAGATCGTCTGGGCGGATTGCGCCGCCAGCCGCAACCGTCGAGGCGTAGCGCCGCCGTTCCACGAGTCCGATACGATCGACTTTCTGGCCAAAGCCGGCCTCGCACTCTTCCTACGAGGGCACGATCCGGACCTGACCCGACGGCCGGTCTACGGCGGCCACTGCCTCACGCTCCATACGACGCGCTACTACCAGCGTTATGGGGGCGTCGTGCTGGCCCGGCTCCCGCTCGATCGAAGGGTCACGTCGGTCGCGGACGTCCGCATCGAGGATGTGCCGGCGCTCCAGGGCGCCCCGGAGCTCCCGGCCTCCGGCTCTCCGCGCCCCGAAGAGTGACTCGGGACTTCGCGACGCACGGCCGAGGATCGCGCGGCCGGAACCTTCCTACTGCCCTCGAGGTTGCTCGAGGGCATAGGGCCGGTACGGATGGCGGGGGAGATACTCCGCCCGTCGCTGGCCGGTCGCCGCATAGATCGTGCGCTCGCAGATCTTGCAGGAGTTGTCGGCGATGCGCTCGAAGTGGCGGGCGACCAGGAGCTCGCCCGAGAGGCGTTCGGCGAGCAGCGGGTCATGGACCATCTCTCGGACCGCGAGCCGCGTCGCGCGCCGGTGCATCCGGTCCATCGCGTCGTCCTGGGAGAAGAGGGCCTTGGCCAGGTCCGCGTCACCCTTCCCCATCGCCTCCAGCGACTGCCGGACCATTCCCTCCGCGGTACGGTCCATCGCGTCGAGCAGTTCGGTCAGCTCGAGAGCATCCTTCTCCTCCGCTCGGTTCGTGATCCGGGCGATGTCGAAGCCGAGGCGGCCGATGCGGTCGAGGTGGGTCGTCGTCTTGAGCAGTGCGGCCGCGGCCCGAAGGTCCTCTCCCGCCGGCTGGCGAGTGACCAGGAAGGCGACGACCTCGTGCTCGATCTCCTGGTCGAACCGGTCCAGTTCGGTGTCCCGATCGAGGACCTTCTGGGCGAGCGCGAGGTCGCCCGTCCGGAACGCCTGCCAGCCGTCGTGGACCATCGAGAGCGCCCACCGGCCCATCTCGTCGGCTCGAGCGCGGAGTCGGCCCAGTTCGGCCTCCCGTCGGCGGTGGGTCTCGGTCTCTGCCAGCTCTCCTTCGGTCATCCGAATCTCCCGGTGATGTACTCCTGGGTCAGTCGTTCCTTCGGCCGCTCGAACAGCTCCTCGGTCGGCCCGAACTCGATCAGTCGACCTTGGTAGAGGAAGGCGGTTCGGCTCGCAACCCGCGCGGCCTGAGGAAGGTTGTGCGTGACGATGATCACCGCGTAGTCCCGGCGGAGCTCGGCGAACAGCTCCTCGACTTTCTGCGCGGCGATCGGATCGAGGCTCGAGGTCGGCTCGTCGAACAGGAGGACGCGCGGCTCGATAGCGAGGGCACGGGCGATGCACAGACGTTGCTGCTGCCCGCCCGAGAGCTCCAGCGCCGGCTGGTCGAGGCGACCGCCGATCTCGCTCCAGAGGCCCGCGCGCTCGAGGCATCGCCGGACGACCGGTTCTACGGCCGTCTCCTCGGTGCGCTGGAGGCGGAGCCCGAACGCGACGTTTTCGTAGATCGACAGCGGGAAGACGGTCGGCCGCTGAAAGACCATTCCGATCCGCTGGCGGACGAGCACGGGGTTGACCGATCTCGCGTAGACGTCCTGCCCGCGGTAGCGAACCGTTCCTTGCACGACGAGCCCCGGGCTCGTCTCGATCATCCGGTTGAGCGTTCGAATGAACGTCGTCTTGCCGCAGCCGGAGGGCCCGATGATCGCGGTAATGTCTCGATCCGGGAACTCGATCGAGATGTCGGAGAGGATCTTGCGTTCCCCCGCAAGGACGCTTAGCTGCTCGACCGAGAGGATCGGCGAACGTTCGGGCTCGCTCCGGTTCATTGGTAGAGGCCTCTCAGGCGGCGACGGTACCGGTCGGAGAGGAGCTGCACGGCGACGTTCAGTCCGAGCACGATCATGATCGAAAGGAACGCCGCCTGGAACGCCAAGGCGAGGAAGTGGCCGTAGGTCGCCGGGAAGTCGTAGAACTGCCAGATGGCGACCGCGAGCGTCCCGGTCGGTTGCATCAGGTTCGTGATCGGGGTCGAGCTGAACCCGGCGGTGTAGAGGATCGGGGCCGCCTCCCCGAGTCCGAGCGCCATCGCGAAGAAGATCCCCGTGAGGATCGTGGGGAGGGCGATCCGGAACGCGATCCGAGCCAGGTACTGATGGCGACGGCTGCCGATCGCCAGCGCCGCTTCCCGCTGCGTGCGGGGAACGCTCGTGAGGGCGATGTCCGTCGTCCGGTAGATGTACGGGATCATGAAGAACGCCATCGTGACGGCGGCGCCGAGCGCGGTGAAGCCCCACCCGGTGTAGAGGACCAAGAGGAAGTAGCCGAAGTATCCGAGGACGATCGCCGGTACGCCGGCGAGCAGGTTACCGGCGATGCGGGCGATGCGGGCGATCGGTGCGGGCGCGTACTCGGTCGTATAGAACGCCGCCAACACGCCGAGCGCGGCCGCAATCGCGGTGGCGATCGCGATGATGACGAACGTCCCCTGGATCATGGGGTAGAGCCCGCCCCCGGTGCCGACCTGATTCTCGGTGAGCGTTCCCCAGCTCATCGTCGGCAGGGCGTTCGCGCCGATCCAGTAGAGCATGTCGAACAGCGGGAACAGGACCACGACGAACGCGAGCAGGAGGGCCCACCCGATCACCCGGTCGAACAGGAGCCTGCGGCGCATCCGGCCGGAGCTGTGCACGAGATCGGCCCCCGAGTCCGGACCGGAGGCGGTGAGAACGGACGCGGTCAACGGGCTCCCTCGGGCGCCCCGGCCGCGCCGACGGTCGTGGAGGTCGCGATCTCGGCCGTGGTCAGTCGCTGGGCGACCAGGTTGACCGCCAGGGCGATGCCGAGAAGGACGAGCGCGATCTCGACCAGGAACTGGAGCAGATCCGGATAGAAGAAGGCGCTGTCGAGCTGGTAGAAGATGAAGGATGCCATCGTAGTCGAAGCCGAGTAGAGGCTCACCGGAAGCTTCGTCTCCGCCCCGATGACCATCGCCACCGCCACGCTCTCCCCCACGGCCCGACCGAAACCGAGGAGAATCGCGCTGCCGATCCCCAGCCGGGCGCTCCGCATGCGCACGCGCCGGGCGACCTCCCACCGGGTCGCTCCGAGCGCGAGCCCCGCCTCTACGAGGTCATTCGGTACGCTCCGCATCGCTTCCCGCATCAGGGCGGTCGTCAACGGGATGATCATGATGGTGAGGAGGAACACGGCGAGGAGGATCCCGTGCGGCCCGATGGCGGACTCCGGCCCCCCGAACCCGGGGATCCACCCGATCGCATCCCGCAGCGACGGCTCGAGTGTGAGGCCGAAGTAGGGGGCGAGGATGACGAACCCCCAGATTCCGTACACTACGCTCGGGATGCCCGCGAGCAGGTTCGTGAGGATCGTGAGGATCCGGCTCGGGGTGCTCGGGAGGTAGACGACGATCGATATCGAGAGGGCGAGGCTGAGAACGGTCGCGAGGACCAGGGCCAATCCCGCGGTGATCGCGGTGCCGGTGACGAAGACACCTATCCCCCAAATCGACTGGTTCGGGGATCCGGGGACGAAGTTGTAGTCGGCGGACCAGAACGAGGGTCCAAAGTAGCGGAAGCCGCTCGCGATCAGCAAGACCGCCGCGACGACCAGGACCAGAATGAGAGGGATGAGGGCCAGCGGACTGCCCAGCCATGCGCGGAAGCGCGATTCCGGTGCGGTCGCGACAGCGGGCCGTTCAGGGGAAGGGAGCTCCGTGGGCGGTCGGCCCACGGGCTCCGGAACGGGTTCTTCTCCTGCGCCGACCACCGCTATCCTCGGGGCCCTAGGCGCTTACCTCGACAGAATTGAGCGCCAGCATGTCCTCCCCGATGACCTCGGCGGTCAGCGGTAGGAAGTGCGCGTACTGAGTGTACGTTCCACCGTAGGTCAGCGCCCACTCGAGGAAATTCACGACCCACTTCTGGTGGGACGGACTCTTCGGATGAGTCGAGATCAGGGTGTACTCGAGGTTCGTGTCCGGGTACGGGGTCGGGTAGGAGGCGGTCGCGTTCGTCCCGCCCTTGCCGAGTGCCAGGTTGGTCGCGCCCGGCACGCCGCCGAGGATCAGGCTGATCGCCACGCTCGGCGGAGCGAGGTTCACCAAGGCGAGGTTCGCGTCGGCGCTGATGTTCGCGGCCGTCGGCATGATGTAGTTCGCCTGACCGACGCCGGTCGAGGAAACCGTACCGTTGTAGTTCGCGTTGTTGTCCCCGAGGGCCGCGTACTGGAGGGCTTTGTCCGCCTCGATCTCGGACAGGTAGCTGATTCCGATGTAGGCGATGCCATAGGGAGTGCTCGATAGGGTGGTGACCATCCCGGCATTGCCGGTGGCACCGGGTCCGACCGGCCAGGTAATCGTGGTGCCGTACCCCTGCTTCCAGCCGGACCAGGAGAGGTAGCAGAGCGAGGTCCACATGAACGTGTCCCCGCTGCCGTCCGACCGGTGGATCGGGACGATCGTGTTCGACGGGAGGGCCACACCGGGGTTCGCCGCCGCGATCAGCGGGTTGTTCCACGTCGTGATCGCGCCTTGGTAGATCATCGAGAGGATCGTACCGTTGAGGTTGAGGTGGGTCGTAATCCCGGGGAGGTTGTAGACGGCCAACTGAGCGGAGATCGCGATCGGGACGTTGATCAGGTTGTACTGCGCCGCCGTCGACGGGAGCAGATACGCGTCGGTTCCGCCGATATCCACCACCCCGGATTCGGCCGAGCTAATGCCCGTGCCGCTCCCTGTCCCTTCGGGGGAAAGGCAGATTCCCGGCCACTGGGCCGTGTAGTTCGGCGAAAGAATCTGTAGGTAGGGATAGATCAGGGTCGAGCCGGTCTCCGAAATCGTCGTCGTGCAGGCCCCGCTCGTCCCCGAGGACGAGCCGGAGCCATACTTCCCCACGGCGTACCCGGCCCCGATCCCGGCCAATAGCAGGACGACCGCCAGCGTGACGACCATCCCGGCCGAAAACGCGCGGCGTCTCGATCCGCGGGGAGCGGACCCGGAGAGGCTGTCGTTCGTCGATGGCGCGCTCGCTGCAGGTGTGCTCATGGTTCGGTTCTACCTCCTATGATCGGCGTCCCGATCGTCCCAGGCCGAACCGCGTGCGGGAGGGTTCTCGCGAGCTCGATCCCCCGCGCTCCCTCACCGGCGCAACCTTTCGGCTGCGCCTTGGACCGACCGTCACACAATGCCGGCCCTGCGCTCCGCGCGTTTCCTTGCTGGGCAACGATAGACACCGAGGAGACCAGGCCGCGAGGCGATATATAGAAAGTCACTTTAGAATATATATTTGTGGAACTGTATGGTTTACGACCTCCTTCCTCTGCGACCGGTCGTCACCCGGTCGACTTCCACGCCCGAGGGTGCGATCCGGACGAGCTCTTACTCCGGTGTTGGCGAGTTCGCTGCCCTATCGAGGGCGGGCGCCTCCCCCGGACCTTCGCCTACCGTGCCGGGTTCCGGGCACGGGATGGGAGACGCGTGCCGCCGAAACGGCTACGAACGGACGGCAGGCGTTCGGACGTGGTCGAGAGCGATCTCAACGAGGTCTTGGCCGTAGGCAACAACCCGCTCGAGGGAGTGCAGTACCCACCCTAGGGCGACCACGGCGGACGTGGGCGGAGGGGGCGTCGGAGAGCGAGCCGCCAAAAGGCGGTCGAGGAGCGTCTGGGCAGTGGAGCGAAGGGCTCGCCCGAGGTCGATGGCCCCGTTCGCGGGCCCGGGACGAGGGTCCCCCAACAGAACGAGGGCGCTTGAGACGTAGTCGTAGGCCTGGCGAGCGAACTCGTCCAAGAGGCGCCGTTCGGCCGCTCCCGGGTTCGTCGCCCTCCACGTCGCCAAGTGCTCGCCTATGAGAACCGCATGATCTCCGATGCGCTCGAGGGCCCGAGACGCTTCCAGCCAGCCGATCGGGTCGAGGCGCTCCTGGATCAGTGTCGGGTGTGGGCGTCCCTGCCTCCAGCGGATCGCTACAAGGCGGTGGACCTCCCATGCGAGCCGGTCGATCGCATCGTCGCGACGAACCCACTCGGCCTCCGAGATGGGTTCGATCGACTCTTCCCCCGCGTCCCGGAGAAGATCCAGGACACGCTCGCCGAGTCGAAAAGTCACCGAAGCGATGCTTCGGCGTTCGGGAGGATCGAGGCTGGAGAGGACGAGGGCTTCGCCTTCGTCATCGACCGATACCGATTCGTCGATTCGCTGACGGAACGACTCGACCACATCTCGGGTGGGCTCTCGGATTCCTCCCACCTGACGGATCGTGATCCGACTCGAACCGGAGAGGTAACCGCCGACGAGCTCCCGGAAGAGATGCTCGGCCTCGGGGTGGGCACCCAACTCGATTCGTCGGCTGGGAAGGGCTCGCAGGCGGACGGGCCGACCGCGGTCGGCCCGGTAGGGCAGCGTTTGTGTTCGCATCATCGGTGTCGGCAAGCTTCTCGAACAGTTATATAGTGTTTCGACTTATGCTATATTCTAATACATATTCGTACAGCCGGGTCCGTATCGACTGGTGCTTCGCCGCAGCCCGCGAGGCGGCGGCGAATTGCGCGGGCGCTCAGTTTCCTCCGAAGATCTTCCGCTCCTCGCGCAGGGTCGCCTCGGAGTCCGCGCAGGATGCGTACCGACGGAGGCGCTCCGAATTCGCCTCGAAGAACGCGGGGCCGCCGTGGAAGCTTGCGAGGAGCTTCTCCGCCCGCGATCGTTCCCCCAGGACGGCGAGAGCCGCCGCGAACGCCTCTGCCGAGTTCAGCTCCGCGAGCCGACCGAAGTGCTGTGGGTTCGTCGCGAGGAGGAATGGGAGCCGACGATGGGAACCCCCGCCATCGCCGGGACGCGGCCTGCCGCGCGACGTCCGTTCGGCCAGGGCATTCCACGAGCAATCGACGACCGCGATGCCCCCCGTCCGGGCGGCGGCCCGGTCCCGGCGCGAGAGCACGACCGACGCGTACGGATCGAGCACGATCAAGGGAGCGGGCCGGGTAAGCGGGAGCTTTCGCGCGAGACCACGAGCGAGCAACCGTCGACCGGTGCACGCCTTGGGGTGGTCGTCCCCGCGGATCGCCACCCACAACGGGAACGAGCGGTCCTTACGGGGGCTGGGCGTAGTCCCGGAAGATCGCATGGAGTTCCCGAGCGAGGACGAGAGCGTCGTTCCGGGGCCGCTGCCACATGTTACGACCGAAGATGATCCCGGTCGCGCCGGCGTCCATCGAGGAACGGACCTTATGCAGGAGATCGGGATCGGATATTTTCTCGCCGCCGGAAACGAGAACCATCGCGCGGCCCGCGCTTTGGACGACCTTGCGGAACGCCTGGTCCGCAGTGAGGTCGAGGTGGTTGTACGGTGCCGGTGAGTCCGCGTCCTTGTCGGAGCGGACCGGGTAGTTCACCTTCACGATGTCCGCACCCAGCTCGAGCGCGACCCGAGCCGCATAGTCGATCGCATAGAGGCTCTCCTTCCCGCCCTTCTTGGCGACGAACTCACCTCGAGGATAGGCCCACACGATCACGGGCATTCCGAAGCGGTCGGCGTCGGCTCGAACCTGTTGGAACTGCCGGAAGTCCCGGTCCTGGGCCGGCGATCCGACGTAGACCGTGTAGCCCACGGCGTCGGCGCCCAATCGCACCGCGTCTTCCACGGTCCCGGTGAGCGGGCTGAACGCCTCGGCATCCGATGGGATGTTCGTCTTTCCGTTGATCTTCAGGATGAGGGGGATCTCGCCCGCGTACTCGCCGAAGTACTTCTCCGCGAGCCCGATGTGCAGCGCGATCGCGCTGAACCGCCCGTCGCGCGCGAGTTCGAACTGATAGTTTGGATCCTGCGCCGCAGGATTCTCGAAGAAGTCGACCGGACCGTGCTCGAGCCCCTGATCGATCGGCAGCGCGAGCATCGTGCCTCCCCCCGGGCCATGCTGATAGAGCATCCGTTTGAGGCGGGCGTACTTGCCGAGCTAGAGCCCCATCTCCGACAGGCGAGGGCGCAAGGGAGCCCGCGCTGGTGTCTTCCCGGCGGGTACGGCCGGGCGCGGGTGCGCGGAGGTCGACGAGGAGCTTTCCGACATGCAGGGCCGCCCCCGTGAAGCGGGGCCTGCAATTTAACGGTTGGTCCTCGCCCGGGCGCGAGAACCGTTCGGCAGGCCGTCTCGGGCCGCAATGTCGTTTCGAGCGAGCATCTAAGGTACGGCGCGTGCTCTCACCCGGCAAGTGACGGGGTGACGTGGTTCCCAGATGCGGCCGCAGGTCGTGATCGTCGCGACGATGGTGATCAACGCCGGGCTCTTCGCGGTCAACCTTGCGGTGGCGGTGCCGAGCGGTAGCCGGGCGGTGCTCTCCCAGGCCGTCTACTCGATCACCGATCTCATCGGCGCGGGACTCATCCTATGGGGATTCTACGCCTCCCAGCGCCCCCCGACCGTCGACCACCCGTTCGGCTTTGGGAAGGAGCGCTTCTTCTGGGCATTCATGGCCTCGTTCATCGCATTCACAATCGCAGGGCTCGTGGTCTTGGTGGCCGGGCTCGAGCGCGTCTACAACCCCACGACGATCTCGGATCCCTTTGGGGGCGTCGTCGTCGTGGGGGTCTCTCTCGTGGCGAGCGTCGCCGGCATCTTGGTCGCGCTCTACGAGCTACGGCAGGCTCGGGAAACGGTCCAGAGCCTGATGGAGAGCGCCCACCTCGGCGTCAAGACAATCTTCTTCCAGGACGTCGTTTCAATCGGCGCGAGCGCGGTCGCCTTCGCCGGCATCGGGCTCGTCGCGATCGGGCATATCAACATCGCCGACGGGCTTTCTGCGTGCGTGGTCGGCGTTCTCCTCATTGCCGGGGGGATCGTGATCAGCGCCGAGAGCCGGGAGCTCCTGATCGGCAAGTCGATTCCGCCGCAGGTCGCCCGGCGGATCCTCGGGTTCGTCGAGCGGGACCCGCGTCTCCAGCGCGTTCGATCCCTTCAGTCGATGATGCTCGGACCGGACGACGCGCTGATCGCGCTGCGGGTCAACTTCATCGATGGGCTCACTACGGACCAGATCGAGCGAGAGATCGACATGCTCTCCGCGGCGCTGCGCGCGGAGTTCCCGGCGATCCGCCACATCATCGTGGAGCCGGAGTCGTGAGGTCCGGCGCCGCGAACCAGCGGGCGGCGGCGAGGCCGATGAGCGCGGCCGCGAGCAGACCGAAGAACGCATCCAGGCCGCGCACGCCGAAAGCGTCGTACAGCTGCGTCGATGCGAACAGCCCGACGGTCATCCCCAGCGAGATGGAGAGCGTGTAGATCGCCATCGTGGTCGCCCGGGACGTCGCCCGCGTGAGCTCGGCGAGCGCCGCGAGGGCAGCCGGGCCGTACCCCAGCGCCGCGACCGCGCCCACCGCGGTTACCGCGAGCGCCGGCACCGATAGACCGTAGGTCGTGATCAGGCTCGCGCCCAACAGCACGAAAACGAAGCCGGCCGTGCCGATCATCATCAAGCGGGTCGTCCCGAATCGATCCGCGAGGGTTCCGTACGCCGGCTGGGTGACCGTGAGCGCGAGCCCTCCGACCCCGATCCCGATCGCGAGATAGAGCGGAGATATGCCCACACTCCCTGCCGAGCTGGCGAGGAAGACGAGCACCGTCCCGATGAGCATGTAGATCACCACCCACGGGGCAGTGACGATCGCGGTCTGCCGGCGCCGGCGCGCGGCGCCCGCGCCGAAACTCCCGAGGAGCGCTCCCACTTCGTTCCAGGGACCGCGGATCGCGGCCGGTCGCGCGCGCCACGGCGCGGTGCGCAACCGAAGCGCCGCGAAGAAGATCCCGACGAGGAGCAGGGCGGTTCCTATCGGGAATACCCAAAGCAGATGGGGATTCGGAACGAGGCCGAGCGCGGCGAAGCCGACGGCGAACCCGACGATCCATCCCGCGAGATTGACGGCGTCGAAGCGCCCCATCTCGTGCCCCCGCTCACGGTGGGGCGCGTCGTCGGCGACCACGGCAAGGCTCGCCGCCAGGATCGCCCCGCTCGCGACGCCGAATCCGAAGTTGAGCGCGCCCAAGGCGACCGGCGAGCGGGTCGCCGCGAAGCCGAGCGTGGTAGCCGCGGCGACGACCATGCCGATCCCGAGGACGGGCCAGCGACCCCAACGGTCGGCGGCGATCCCCGAGAAGATGACGGTCGAGAACTCCGCGACGCTCGCCATCGCGGTGACGAGGCCGATGAGGCCGACTTCGGTCGGCTCAAGGCCAGTGTCGTATCCCGCGAGGTAACTCGCGAACACCGCCGTGGTGATCCCGAAGGCGAACCGGACGAAGAACGTCGCGCCGAGGACCGCCGATACCTCGGGAGGTTCGGGCCTCGCTGTCTCCGCCACGGTCGCCTTAGGCGATGGTCGCGGTCGGCTCGACCCGGGCCGGGTCGCGAAGATGCGCGAGGTCGCGTGCGCGGCTCGCAAAACAAAACGGCACCGGGCCGACCGGAATCCGCGGGTGGGACTCGCGCATCATGGTCATAGGAGACGGCGGAAACTCCATTAAGCTAGGGAGCGTGCTACGGGTGGCCGTACACCACGCGGACCGGCAGCTGGGGGGGAGCGTAGTCCCGGTCGATCCGGAC
>JAJYUO010000023.1:9997-11205 GCA_021792485.1 Thermoplasmata archaeon | reverse complement strand
GTTCCCGCATCCCACCGGGATCGCGTTCCTCCTGTGGGACGAATTCGCCAACGGCGTCGCGGAGTCGGGAGCGACGGCCCGTCTCGCTCTCGACCGGATGGCGGCGGGAGGAATCTACGACCAGATCGGCGGAGGCTTTCACCGGTACTCGGTCGATGAAGGATGGCACATCCCGCACTTCGAGAAGATGGCGGTCGACAACTCCGCCCTCCTCGACGCCTACGTCCAAGGCGCCGAGAGATTCGGCCTCGCCCGCTACGGGGCTACGATACGAGGCACGATCCGATGGCTCGATGAGATGCTGGGCGATCCGGAGGGCGGGTGGGGGGCGAGCCAGGACGCCGACAACGCGCCCGGCGACGACGGGAGCTACTACACCTGGACCCGCGCGCAGCTGCACGCGATCCTGGAACCGACCGAGTTCCGCCTCTTCACGCGCTTCTTTGGCGTCGGCAGCGAGGGCCGGATGCCGGAGGATCCTGAGCGGAGCGTGCTCTTCCAGCTCCTCCGTCTGGAGGAAGCGGCCGAAGGCTCCGGACTTGCCGCGGAGGAGGCCCGAGCGACGCTCGACCGGGCGATCGAGAAGGTTCGCGCGGCGCGGGCGTTGCGGGCGGAGCCCGCGATCGACCGAGCGCTGTATGCGAGCCTGAACGGCGGACTGATCGCCGCGTACGCGCGCGCGGGAGCGTTCCTATGCGACCGCGGGCTCGTCGATCGCGCCCGCCGCGCGGCCGACCGGTTCCTCGCCCACGCCTATCGGGCCGAGCGCGGCGTAGCGCACCGGCTCGAAGGATCGACCGGCGCGGGATACGGGATGCTCGAGGATCAGGCGGAGTTCGCCCTCGGTCTGGCCGAGCTCGCAGGGGCGACCGCGATCCCCGAGTACGCGCTCCGCGCACGGGAGCTGCTCGAACTCATCGACCGGGAGTTTCGAGGGGAGGACGGCCTCCTTCGGGACGTCGCGCCGTCCGTGTACGACGGGAGCGAGATCGTCCCGTCCCTTCCGGTCTCCTACCCGCTCGAGGACAGCCCCCATCGTTCCGCAAACGCGACGGCGATCCTCGCGGCGCTACGGCTCGGGGCGCTTACCGAGGACGACCTTTTGCACCGCTTCGTCCAAGGGCGGATCGAACCCATCGCGCGCCGGGTCGGAGATGCGGGCCTCTTCGCGGCGGGGAGCGCGCTCGTCGCCGGCCTGCTTCTCACTC
>JAJYUO010000023.1:0-9987 GCA_021792485.1 Thermoplasmata archaeon | reverse complement strand
AGGTCGTCATCGAGGGAACCGGACCCGAGGCGCTCGCCCTGGAGCGAGCCGCGCGCGAATCCTACCATCCGATGCGCTGGGTATTTCGCGAGCGGCCCCCCGCACCGTTCCGGGCATCGGGGCTCCCGAGCGGCGGCAGCCGCGGGCCGGCGATCGCCTACGTCTGCGTCGGGAGCTCCTGCCGCCCGCCGATCACCGACCCGGCGGAGCTCGCGCACGCGATCGCGGCTCCGGCAACGGAATCCTGACCGAACCGACGTCGGTGCCGTCGAGCAGATAGGCCCGGCAGTTCCCGTGGGCGAGGAACCGACGATAGAGGAGGCTTCGTCCCCGCCCCGGCCGATCGCGGTTCAGCGCTTCCGTGCCGCAGACGGGATTGAACGCGGGGATCACGACCATCTCCTTCGCTCCGATCCTTCGTCGGCCTCGGCGGGGGACGCGCGGCGAGGGAAACTCAACCCGGAGCCAGCAACGTCGCTTTCCCATCGGGTCCGACGTCGTTGGAGCGAACCGGACCCCGGGATGGAGGTGGCCCGCGACCAGCGATGCGCATCGAAGGACGCGGGCGGACGGCCACCGGTGCCCGTGGAAGATGCCGATCCCGTAGCGCACGATCCCCGTCGCGGGATGGGTTGGGACTTCGCGCGGGAGGTAGCGCGCGATGCCGACGTCGTGGTTCCCGACGATCACTTCCAGCGATAGTCCGCGCGCGAGCAGGTCCGACGCAAAGTCGAACAGGACCGTGCGGAGCGCCGGGGGTACACCGACGATCGGGTGCTTCGCGTCGCCGACGATCACGATCCCGGCGGCCCGGGCCCGGCGCGCCAGCTCCGCCAGATCGGAGGCGAGCCGCGGGACGTGAGCCTCCGGCGGTCCCAGCGGTCGTTCGGGAGTGGCTCCGAGACCCAGATGGAGGTCCGCGATGAGGACGTAGCGGGGCCCCGGTTCGCCCCTCGGCTCGAGGACGAGCGCCGGCGCCCCCGGGATCGGTCGCAGCTCTCCGGTCATGCTCCGCCGCGCCCGGCCCGGGAGCGCTCCTCCGCGGCCGTCGTGCGAGAGATTGACATTCGGGGTGCCGCCATGAACGACCCGCCCACAGGCTCCACGCGCTCGAGAGAACGAATCCCTGCGGTATATATACTAACAGAAACTGATTATTCTCGACTCCATGGAGCGCGCGCGAGACCGTTCGATCCAGCGGATCCAGGACCTGCTCCGGCAAAGCGGCTTCTACGTATCCGACGCGCACGGGGTTCGGCCGTCGAGCTTCGACCTCGCGGCGCGGCGGGACTCGCTGCTCCTCCTCATCAAGGTCCTCAAAAACATCGACACGCTGAGCCGGGAGGAGGCCACCCGCCTCGCCGAGCTCGGCGGCCTGTTCCCGGCGATCGTGCTCCTCATCGGCGAGACGTCCGGAGCCTCCGAGCTCGAGCCGGGCGTCGTCTACACCCGCTACGAGATCCCGATCATCCGCGAGGAGACGCTCGCGGACCTGGTCCAGAAGGGCGTCCCGCCGTTCCTCCTGAGCGCGCCGGGCGGCATCTTCGCGCGCATCGACGGAGCCCGCCTACGGAGCCTGCGCGAGGAGAGCGGTCTATCGCTCGGCGCGATGGCCCAGATCGCCGGAGTCTCCCGCCATTCCATCCAGCTGTACGAGGAAGGGGGCGGGGCCGAGGTCGTCGTCGTCCAGCGGGTCGAAGCGTACTTCGGGGAACCCGTGGCGCTCCCGGTCGACCTTCTCGAGCGCCGGACCGCCGAGACCCCGCCCTCCGAGGGTCCCGAGCCGGGCCGATCGGCCCCGAGGTCGTCGGATCCGTTGCGCGCGAACGTCTTCGCGCGCCTCCAGGGGATGGGCTGGGATGTCGTGCCGACGGTCCGAGCCCCGTTCGACGCCTTCACCCGGACTCCCGAGGACGACCGCGTGCGGGAGATCCTGCTGACCGCGATCGGCAATCTTCGCACCGCCCAGCACCGCGCCGAGATGCTGCGCGAGCTGGCCCGGGTGACCGAGCAGCACGCGATGTTCGTGGTCGCCGACCGGGTGGTGCGGCCCTCGATCGACGGACTGCCGGTGCTGAGCGTCCACGAGCTCGCACGGACCCGCGACCGCGACGAGCTATTGGACGAGATCGTGGAGCGCGAAGGCGCGTGATCGTCGACCGGCTCTCGACGCCCCCGGTGCTCCTGATCGGAGCCGTGCGCGGGCTCTATTCCGAGAGCGACGCGGCCCTCGCCGAGCTCGACCGGGCGGCCCCCGATCGCCTTGGGCTCGCTCTCTCCCCGGAAGAGTACGAGGGGATCGGAACCTACTTCTCGGACGCGGAGGCCGAGACCACGATCCACCTCATCGAGACCGAGAAGAGCGAGATCCAGGCCCTCACCCGCTGGGGAGAAGTTCGGGTGCCGAACCCGACCGCCGTGCGGGCGATCGAGTGGGCTCGCCGCCGTTCCGTGCCGATCCATCCCCTCGATCCTCCGGACGAGGGCGCCGCCGCGATGTTCACCGCGAGCATCGGCTACGTCGAGCTCGTCCGTCGGACGCTGCGGGAGCGCAAGCTCTCCCGCGCTCCGCCGTCCGCCGAGAGCCCGGACGACTTCGCTCTTCAGTGGGACCGCCAATTGAGCGTCGGCTCGGGATCGAGGGACCTCGCCCAGAACCGGGATCGCTATCTGGTCGCCGGCGCGCGGGAGCTTTTGTCGAAGAGCCGGACCCTCGCGGTGATCGTCGACCGGGAGCGGTTCGAGTCGGTCCGCTCCCTCTTCCGCGCCCCGAAGAACGGGCCGTAGCGACCCGGAGCCTCAGTCGTCGTCCTCGTTCCGGGCGAGGATCGCTTCGAGCGTCCGGCGGGCCTCCTCTCGGAACTCCTCGATCCCTCGTTCGTTGACGAGCATCCCGTCGGCGAGCGCGAGCGCGTTCCCGATGCCCCACTTGAGCTCGCGGCGATCGCGGTCGTAGAATTCCTGCAGGTCGCTCGAGTCGTCGCCGCGGCCGCGCTTCGTCAGCCGTTGGAACCGGGTGTCGACCGACGCGAAGATCCCGAGGACGAAGAGGTCGCCGAAGTTGTGGCGGAAGACCGTGACCTCGCTGTCGGAGCGGCATCCGTCGACGAGCATCCTCGTCTCGGTGAGCTTCGGCAAGGCCCGCTGGGCCCAGACCCCGGGTCCGTGCTTCTCGCGCTCCTCGCTCGCGATCCGACCGATGTTCGCGTTCGTGAGCGCGAGCCCTCGGCGCCGCGTCTCGTCGCGCACGAGGTCGCCCATCTTGAGCGTCGCGAGGCCGATGGAGCGCGCGACCCCGACGAGCTCGTCCTTTCCCGAGCCGGGCATCCCGACCGTGACGATCAGTTTCATTGGGAAGGATCGGGAGGCGGCGGGGCTCCGCGGGACTCGGGGGCGGCCGCGAGCCGTCCGTCGGCCGCCATCTGGAGCTGGTCGGCGCGCTGTCGATAGACCTGGGATTCCTGCTCGTGCACGCGCGCGAGCTCGAGGAACTTGTCGGCCCGGACCTTGATCTCGGAGGCCTTCTGCGTGTGCCGCGCCGCCCGCAGCTCGAGCGAGGCCGCCCGTCGCTCCTTGTCGGCCACCTTCTGCTGGAGCCGGCGGGCCTGGATCTGGAGCTTCGTGATATCGCTCGTCGGAGCGACGCCGGGGCGGGCCTGCTTGGCCGCTTCGTTGATTTGAGCGTTCAACTGGGAGATTCCCTGCTCCAACGTCGGCACGTCCGAGCGCACGAGGGTCCCCTTTTCCCGGAGCGCGGTCGCCGCGTGCCGCAGTTTGTCGACCCGAAGCATCAGGTGCGCCGCGCGCGCCTCCGCGCGGGCGGCCCGATGGGCATGGTGAGCCGATAGCTCGCGGAGCTTGGTCATGTCCGCGTACTCTTGCCCCGCCCAGCGGGTCTGGCGCTGGACCGTGAGGGCGTTCGCCTCCTCCGCGTCGGCGCGGGATGACGGCGCACCTCCCCCGGCCCCCATCGTGCGGTGCGACGGCTCCGCCTCGATATAGTCCTTGTGACCGCGCGCGGGCCGCGCCGGGAGCGCGCCCGTCCGGGATCGTTACGGCGCGTCCACCCGCACGATCGTGAACCCGTCGTATCCCTTGACTCCCACCGTCTGGATCGTCGTGGCCGTCAGCCGGGGATCGGATGCGATGCGGTCGTTCATCCGGCGAATCCCGAGGGCAAGGGGGTCGGTGGTGCGGGGGTCGGCGACGATCCCGCCCCGGACCACGTTGTCGGCGACGATCACGGCGCCGGGGCGCACGAGGCGCAGCGCGAGGTCAAGGTACTCCGCGTAGGAGTCCTTGTTGGCGTCGAGGAAGACGAAGTCGAACGGGGGCTCTTTGCCGGCGACCATCGCCCGAAGGGTATCGGCGGCGGGCCCCGGGCGGATCTCGACGCGGTCCGCGAGCCCGGCCCGCTCGAGGTTCGATTGGGCGACGTCCCGATGCCGGGGATCGATCTCGAGGCTGACGATCCGGCCCCCCGGGGGGAGCGCTCGAGCGAGCCAGATCGTGCTGTACCCGCCCAGGGTGCCGATCTCGAGGATCCGGTTCGCACGGACTGACCCGGCCAAGATGCGGAGCAGCTGGCCCTGGACCGGGCTCACCTCGATCGAAGGAAGGTTCGCCTCCCGGCTCGCGCGGAGCGCGGAGGAGAGCGCGGCGTCGGGGGGATCATCCGGGACACGGTGTACTCGTCGAACTCGACCCAGGCCGGCTCCGGCACCGTCGCCATGGTGGCGGCAACGGCCCGCTCGTTAAGGCCCCGTCGCCCGTCTTCCTCCGCCGGGCCGGGGGAATCGCGTCGCGCTCGAAATCCGGGCCGCGATCTCCGCGCGCGGCACGCGATCCTGCGAGCGCGAGTCGCGGTCGCGCAGGGTGACGGTGTCGCGATGCGGCGAATCCGGGGAGACCGTCTCCCCGTCGACCGTCACGCAGAAGGGCACCCCGGCCTCGTCCATGCGCGCGTACCGTTTCCCGATCCCGCCGGCCTCATCGTACTCGGCGACGATGCCCTGGGCGAGGAGTTCGCGCGTCAGCCCACGCGCGTAGCTCCCATGCTCCTTCTTCAGCAGCGGAAACACCCCGACCTGAACGGGAGCGAGCGCGGGGGGCAGCCTCCACAGCGTCCGCTCGCCGTCCTTGCCGAGGTGGACGTCGGCCTGGGCCCAGAGATTCCGGTCGACGCCGAAGGTGAGCTCGAGGACATGCGGGACGATGCGACGCCCGTCGCCGGTCAGGACCGATAGGTCCTTCCCCGATCCCTCGCCGTGCCGCGTGAGGTCGTAGTCCCCTCGGTAGTGCACCGCGCCGAGCTCCTTGTAGCCGGCGAGGCTCTCGAGGTGGACCTCGACGTCGTACTGGATCCGGTTATAGAACGCGCGCTCGGAGTCCGACTTCTCGAAGAGGCGGATGCGCTCCTTCGGGATGCCCAGCACGTCGCGGTAGAAGCGATACGTGTGGGCGAGGTGGTAGAGGTAGAAGTCCGGCAGCGCCTCCGAACGGAGCTCCGCGACGCGGATCCACTCCGGGGCCTCCTCGCCCCGGGCCCGACGGGCGACCCGCAGCATCGGCAACGTTTCCTCCGCCACTTCATCGATCGGGACCGGAAAATGCGCCGGATCGAAGAAGATCTGGAGCTCGGCCTGGGTGAACGCCCGCATCCGGAACAGGAGCTGGCGCGGCGCGATCTCGTTCCGGTACGCGCGTCCGATGAGGGCGACGCCGAGGGGGAGCGCCTTGCGCCCGACCTCCCACATGCGCGGGAAGGCGAGGTAGCTCGACTGCGCGGTCTCGGGCCGGAGGTACGCCCGCTCCCGGCCGGTGACCCCGAAGTCGAGCCCGAACATCAAGTTGAACGCCCTCGGCACGCTGAGCGCGGACGCGCCGCACTTGGGGCAGGCGATCTTGTGCGCGACGACGAGATCGCCGATCTGCGTCGGCGTCAACCCGTCGATCCCTTCCGGCCGGATCTTCTCCAGCACGGTGTCGGCTCGGAACGCCGTATGGCACGACGCACAGGTGACTTCGGGATCGGTGAAGTTCTCCAAGTGACCCGAAGCGCGGACGACCGCCTCGGGGAGGATCTCTGCGCCTTCAATCCGGTAGTAATCCTCCGAGAGACCGACGAACCACGCGGTCCACGCCTCTTCGATGCGACGCTTGAGCGCGGTGCCGAGGGGGCCGTAGTCGTAGAGGCCTTGGGCGCCGCCGTACAGCTCCGCCGTCGGCCACAGGATGCCGCGGCGCCGCAGGAGGGCGTACAGCTCGTCGCTCTTCACTCGTCGATCCCTCCCGCTCTCTCCGACTCGGCGGTCGGCGCCGCCCGGCTAGCCGTCGGGACCATTAGGTACTCCGCCGCCCGCGTCACGATCTGGTAGGCCGGATCTTCCGGCGGAAGCCGGAAGACAAGCGGGACCGCCGGTCCCCCGGCGACCAGGTGGCTCCGCTCTTCCTCGCCGAGCCAGCGCCATGGCTCGACCAGCGCCGCGCGGGCGAGGAACATGGCGCTTGCCGGATCCCGGAAGAGGCGGCTCGTCACGTACGCGAACTCGAGCTCCCGCCAGATCGAGGGGGATTGGAGCATCGCGTTGTCGGTGCCGAGGAGGACCCGGTTGCCGGCCCTCTCCATCGCTCCGAGCAGCGGGCGGCGTCCGAACAGGGCGTTCGACCGTGGGCAGACCGCGATGCTCGTGCCGGCGTCGCGGACCTGCTCGAGATCCGACGGCTCGGCCCACGTGAGATGGACGACGAGGTCCGGACGAGGATCCAGATAGACCTCGGGGGGCTCGCGCACCTCTTCGCTGGCGTGGAGGGCGTAGAACTTCCGCCGGGCCCGGCAGACCGCAGCGACCTCATGCCGTACGTCGGCCGACTCCTCGCGGCACGAACTGAGCCCGATCCCATCGGCGACCTCGAGGATCCGCTCGATCTCCGCGCTCTCGCGCGGCTGGCCGACGGGTCGGCCGAGGATCACCGCTCGAACCCCGGCGCCTTCGGCCGCGCGACGGAGTTCCCGGACCCCGGTCTCGCCCTCCTCTCGGAAATCGACCGTCACGGCGATCCCCTCCTGGCGCATGCGGTGCAACGCGGCGCGCATGGCGCGCCGCTTTTCCGCGGGCTTCGCTTCCGCAAGAAGGCGGAACTTGTAGCCGGAGGGCGGCGCGACGAGCTCCGAGAAGGAGACGTTCGGGGGCTCGCGCGTCGAGACCGCGTCGCCCAGATGCGTGTGGCCGTTGATCGGGGACGGCGTAACGATCCCGTGAATCTTGCGCTCCTTTCCCCGGGTGGACTCCGTGCCGATTGTCCCGGTCTCGACCACGATCCCGTGCTCGATCCGCACGTAGCTCGGGCGAGCTCCGTCGGCGTCCAAGATCGCCCCTTCGACCAGCATGGACCTCCCGGGAGAACCGGGGGGCCTTAACGCCGCCCCGAGTAAGGGTATTGTCGCCGGCGCCCTCGCCCAGGGTGTGAAGGACACGACCGCCGCCGACCGCGGCGCCCTCCTCGTTTCGGGTCACGTCAACGTCGACCACTTCCTCTACGTCCGGCGGTTCCCCGGGCCGGACCGCACCGAGCCGATCCTCTCGGAGCGCCGGGTCCTCGGCGGGACCGCGGCGAACATCGCCCGGGTCGCGGCGAGCTACGGGATCCGGACCGGGCTGCGCGCCCGCATCGGGGGCGACTTTCCCCGGGAGTTCTTGCGCGCGCTGCGGGCCTCGCACGTCGACACCCGGGGGGTCGAGATGGTCCGGAACGAGCTCACCCCTACCTGCTACATCACGGTCGACAATCGGCACCAGCAGCGAACGTTGATCGAACAAGGATCGATGGCCGACGAGCCCCCGGACGGCCCTCGGGCCCGCGATCGCGGGGCCGCCGGCTACTCGTGGGTCCACGTGACGACGGGTGGGCCCCGCTGGCAGATCGCGCTCGCGGAGGACGCCCGTCAGCGAGGAGCCCGCGTCGCCGCGGACCCTGCTCAGGAGATCCACTACCGGTGGGACGGCGGTGCCCTACGGCGCCTGCTCCGGATGTCGGAGATTCTCTTCGGGAATAGGCACGAGATTGCGCGCGCGGTCGAGGTGCTGAAGCTCCACCGGAGTTCGGACCTGCTCGAATTCGTCCCGCTCGTGGTCGAGACGCGCGGCCGTAGGGGCGCTCGGGCCTACTCACGCACGGAGACGGTGGAGGTACCGGCAGCGGGGCACCGGCTCGTCCAAAGCTATGTCGGCAGCGGCGACGCCTTCCGGGCCGGTTTCTACGCGGGCTGGTTCGAGGGCCTCCCCTTGCGAGGGGCGCTCGAAGCGGGAACGCGGGCCGCCGCGCGGTGGATCGAGGGGCGGTCGGTCCCCGCGATCGTCGCGGGGCCCTCGTCGGTCTAGACGATCATGGAGATGCGGCCGTTCGGGCACCTTATCTCGGCCGAACGGGCCCGCGCCCGCCTATGGCGCGCCGCCGCCCCGATCGAGCTCGTCGAATCGATCCCCCTCGAAGAGGCCGTCGGCCGGGTCGCCGCGGCGACCGTGCGGGCGCCGGCTCCTGTCCCGCCGGTCGAGCGCGCGACGTGGGACGGGTACGCGTTCGCGAGCTCGATCACGCGAAGCGCATCTCCCTCGCGGCCGGTCGAGATGCCGGTCGTCGCCGAGCTCTTCGCCGACCGTCGCCTCCGCCGCACCGTTCCGTGCGGCTCCGCCGTCGCCATCGCCACCGGAGCGGAGCTCCCTCGAGGAACCGACACCGTCGAGATCTTCGAGCGCGTGCGAGAGCTCGGTCCCCGCATCCGGATCGACCACCCGGTCCGCCCGGGACGGTACGTCGCCCACGTCGGCGACGACTATGCTCGGGGCGCACGCCTCGTGCGCCAGGGCGAACTTCTGCGGCCGTCGGCGCTCGGGAGCCTGGCCGCATCGGGATTCGCCCGGATCCGGGTCTATCGCGCTCCCGTGGTCGCGATCGTACCGAACGGGAACGAGCTCCTCGCCCCGGGCGAGCGGCCTCGCCCGAACCACATCTACGAGAGCAACAACGCGACGCTCAGCGCGATCGTCCGCGCCGCGGGCGGGATCCCGCGGCCGATGCGCCCGGTCGCCGACAACCCGGTCCGGATCGAGGCGATGCTCCGGCGGGCCGCCCGTTCGAGCGATGTCGTCGTCGCCACCGGGGGCAGCTCCGTCGGAGAGCACGACTACCTGCCGCAGGTCTTCCCGCGCCTCGGGCGGCTCTTGTTCCACGGGATCGCCGTCCGCCCCGGCAAGCCGACCCTCGCGGCGCGGTCGAGCCGGACCCTGTTCGTCGGCATGCCCGGACATCCCACGAGCTGTCTTTCGAACGCCTTCTGGCTTTTGCTCCCGGCGCTCCGTCGCGTCGCCCGCCTTCCCGGTCCCGGCTGGATCGACCAGCCGATCCGGCTCGCGTCGGACGCCGACCGGCTCACGCCCGGCCTCGCGACGGTGGTCCCGCTGCGCGTCCAGGGCGATCGGGGCCATCCCACGTTCTTCGACTCGCACGCGATCACGAGCCTGTACGGCGCCAACGCGTTCGCGATCCTTCCCCCGGGGGATCGGCCCGTCCGCCGAGGAGAGCGCCTCGTGGTCCACCGGCTCCTGCCCCCGCTCGGCGATCCGGCCCTCGCGCCCAATCGTTAAGCCGATTCCCGCGTTGGTCGGTCCGTGGCCCGTCGCCGGTCGATCCCGATCGCGATCGTTTCGATCGAAGGAACGAACTGCGACGAGGAGCTCGCCACGGCGCTGCGCGAGCTCGGCGCGAACCCCGAGATCGTGCACCTCAAGCAGCTCATGAGCTACGAGGTGCCCCGCGAACAGCGGAGGCGGCTCTTGGACTACGCCGCGGCGTTCCTCCCCGGCGGCTTCTCCGCGGGAGACTACGTCCGCGCGGGCGCGATCTTCGCCGCGCGCATCCGATCCGCGATCGGCCCGGAGCTCGAGGCGTTCGTGCGCGACGGGAGAACCCTCGGGGGCGTGTGCAACG
>JAJYUO010000022.1 GCA_021792485.1 Thermoplasmata archaeon | reverse complement strand
GGGACGTGGAGATCGCGGGCCATGTTCATCGCCTTTTTCACGATGAGCTGGGCCAGCTCCTGCGGCGTCGAGACGAAGAGCATCCCATCGATCGGGATCGTTTGGAAGACCGTCAGCGGCACGTCGCTCGTCCCCGGCGGCATGTCGATGAGCAAATAGTCGAGCGATCCCCAGTTCACCCCACCGAAGAATTGCTGGATCAGCCGGGTCACGAGCGGGCCCCGCCAGATGACCGGCGTCTGTTCGTCCTCGACCAGGAATTGGGAGGAGACGACCGGCATCCCGCTCTCGGTATGCGCCGGCTCGATCCCCTCGCCGCGGTCGGCGAGCGGCCCGGCCCGACCGAAGAGCTTCGGGATCGACGGTCCCGTGATGTCGGCGTCCAGCACGCCGACCTTCAAGCCCTGGCGCTGGAGCTCGGCGGCGAGCAGCGCGGTCGTGCTCGATTTGCCGACTCCACCCTTGCCGCTCCCGATCGCGACGATCCGCTGGATCCGCCCCTTCTCCATCCGCTGCAGCCCGGCTCGCATCCGGCCCGGAGGTGCCGCGGCGGGCGCCGACGCGGGACGAGCGCTGTCCGGAGGGGCCGCCGGTGCCATGGGTGGATTTCGAACGAGGCGGGCGATATATAACAGGGGAGTCGTGCGAACGGCCCGGGGCGGACGGGATGGTCGTGGGAAGGTCTCCCCAGCTCGACGAGATATTTCGGCCCCGGTCGATCGCGGTCCTGGGCGCTTCGAACCGAGAGGGTTCGGTCGGCCACTCCCTGTTCCAGAACCTGCTCACGTCGCGGTACCGCGGCGTCGTCTATCCCGTGAACCCGTCGTGGACGAGCGTGTCGGGCGTTCGGTGCTACTCGACCGTCGACGAACTCCCCGAAGCTCCCGATCTCGGGGTGGTGATCGTCCCGGCCGCCGGGGTCGAAGGAGCGGTCGACGATCTCGGCCGGAAGGGCGCGAAGGGGGTCGTGATCGTCTCGGCCGGGTTCCGGGAGGTCGGTCCCGCCGGCGCGGCTCTCGAGGACCGCGTGATCGCGACGGCCCGGCGCTACTCGATGTCGATCGTCGGCCCGAACTGCTTCGGCGTCATCAACACGGATCCCGCGATCGGCCTGAACGCCACCTTCTCGGCCGACCTCCCCCCTCGGGGGAGCATCGCCTTCATCAGCCAGAGCGGCGCGCTCTGCGCCGGGATCCTGCGCTACGGGATCGAAGAGGGTATCGGTTTCTCCCGGTTCGTTTCGATGGGCAATCGTGCGGGGGTCGACGAGAACGACCTGATCGCCGCGCTGGCCGAGGATCCCGCGACCCGCGTGGTCCTGCTCTACGTCGAAAGCCTTGCGAGCGGCCGACGGTTCTTGGAGGCCGCCGGGGAGGTCACGAAGAGCAAGCCGGTCCTCGTGATCAAGAGCGGCCGATCGCCGGTCGGCGAGCGCGCCGTGCGCAGCCACACGGGCTCGCTCGCCCAGTCGTCGCGCGACCGGCTCTTCGACGCCGTCTTCGAGCAATCGGGCGTCATCCGGGCCGACTCGATCGGCGAGCTGTTCCAGATGGCGAAGGTCCTGGGCTCGGGCTCGACCATGCACGGGACCCGGCTCGCGATCCTGACGAACTCCGGCGGACCGGGAATCCTCGCGGCCGACGCCTGCGCGCGGAAGTCGATCGACCTGCCGATGCCGTCCGACGGGCTCGCCGCCCGACTGCGCCGGATCCTCCCGTCGGCGGCCAGCGTCGCCAACCCGGTCGACATGACGGCGGACGTCGACCCTTCCCGATACGAGCGGTCGCTGAAGTGGCTCCTCGGATCGCCCGAGTACGACGGCGCGCTCCTCATCTCCACGCCGATCGGCACGATGAGCTCGGATCGACTTGTCCGAGCGATCCTGGACGGTCGGGCGGGATCGAAGAAGCCCGTGATCGCCTGCCTGTTCGGCCTCACGGACATCTCGAACGCGGTCGGCCAGTTGGAGCAGGCCGGCATCCCCACGTTCACGTTCCCCGAGGAGGCGGTCGGAGGATTGGCCGCGATGGTTCATTATCGCCGCTGGCGCGACCGCCCGAAGACCCGGGTACGGCACTTCGCCGTCGACCGAAGGCGTGCGGCGACCACGCTCCGCCGTGCGCGGGCCGAAGGACGATCCGTGCTTCCCGAGTACCTTGCGCGGGACCTGCTCGAGGCGTACGGAATCCGCTTCCCTCCGCACGGCCGGGCCCGGAGCCTCGACGATGCCCTCGCGGTCGGTGCGCGGATTGGCTACCCGGTCGTGCTGAAGGTCGCAAGCCCGGACATCCTGCACAAGACCGACGTCGGAGGGGTGCGACTCGGCATCGCCGGCGCGGAGGAGCTGAGGGCGGCCTGGACGGAGATGCGGGAGGCCCTGAAGGCGAAGGCGCCGTCGGCTCGGATCGAGGGGTTCGAGCTGGAGTCCGAGGTCCCCCAGGGTCCCGAGGTCCTCATCGGCCTGCAGCGGGATCCGACGTTCGGCCCGATCATCGCGTTCGCGCTCGGCGGGATCTACGTTGAGGCGCTGCAGGACGTGACGTTCCGGCTCGCCCCGCTGGTATCCCTCTCTGCGGAGACGATGGTGAAGAGCCTGCGCGGGTTCCCGGTCCTCCAGGGGATGCGAGGAGCGCCGCCGGGCGACCTACCGGCGATCTACGAAGCGATCGAGCGCGTCAGCCAGCTCGCCGTCGAGCGGCCCGAGATCTCGGAGCTCGACCTGAACCCGCTGATCGTGCGGCCCGCCGGCTCCGGGGTCGTCGCGGTCGACGCGCGGGTCGTCCTAGCACCGTCTTCCACAGGGGGACCTCGTCCTTCACCCGATCGATCAGCTCGCGCACGGTCTCGAACGCAGCGGTCCGATGCCGGGCGGCGGCACCGATGATCACGGCCACCTCGCCCACCTCGACCGTGCCGAACCGGTGCCAGATCACCCAGCGGTCGGCCCCGTGGCGACGCGCGACCGAACGGCCGAGCGCCTCCAGGATCCGCGTGGCGGGCACGGGATCGGCTTCGTAGAGGAGCGCTCGGACCGTTCCTTTCCGTCCGACGCGGTCCGGTCGCACGGCGCCCCGAAAGACGACCGCCCCGCCGAGCCCGTCGCCCGAGAGCTCCTGCCACGCGGCGTCGCCGCGGAGCGGCTTGGGCGAGAGCACGACCGACATCGCTAGCCCCCGCTGTACGGGGGATGGATCGCGAATTCGTCTCCCGGTCGGACCCTCGCCCGCGTTCCGCGGACGTACTCCGAATTGACCAGGAATCGAGAATGCGCGGCGATCGGGCGCAAGCGCGGGTAGCGTCGGAGCAGGGCCGCCAGGATCTCCGAAACCGCGAGGCCACGGTCGGGTACGGGCCAGTCGATCTGCGGCGCGCCCACCGCCTCCCGGGCGGAGGCGAACAGGAGCACCCGGGCGGTGCCGGACACGACCGGCGTAGGCCCGTCGCCGCAAAAACCCTCGCCCGCCGCCCCCGCAGCGATAAGTACGGTAGGGAACCTGAAGCGGCTAGTGTCGGATATCATCGTGCGTACCGGCGGCGAGGCCGGCGACGGAATCGCCTCGCTGGGGGAGACCGTCGCGCGGTGCTTCGCACGGATGGGGCTGCACGTCTTCGGCCTCAATGCCTACCAATCGGTCATCCGGGGCGGGCACGTCTGGTTTCAGGCCCGGGCGAGCGCCGTCCGGCCGTACTCCCAAGGGGACGGGGCGGACGTGCTCTACTGCCTCAACCGAGAGACGTTCGAGATCCATCGGGTCGACCTCCGCCCCGGCGCGACGATCATCTACGATCCCGAGAAGTTCGCCATCGCCCCCGGCGACGTTCCCACGGGGGCGCGGCTGCTCCCGGTCCCGACCTTGGCGATCGCGCGCAAGTACACGAGCCAAGCGATCCTCCAGAACGCGCCGGGGCTCGGGGCGATGGCCTACCTCGCCGGCATCCCGCTCCCGATCCTTCAGGGGGCGCTCTCCGATTCCTTCGGGAGGAAGGCGGGCGACGTCGTGACATGGAACCTCGGAGCCAGCGCCGACGGCTACGAGTTCGCCCGGCAGCATTCCGGCGCCAACGACCGCGCCGTTTCCCCGAGGGGCGAAGGGAAGCTCTTGCTGACGGGGAACCAAGCGATCGCGCTGGGAGCGGCGGCCGGTGGGGTGAAGTTCCTCGCCCAGTATCCGATGACCCCGGCCTCGGGGATCATGCACTGGATGGCCGCGCATTCGCGCGATCTCGGGATCGTCGTCAAGCAGGCCGAGGACGAGCTCGCGGCGATCAACATGGCCGTCGGCGCCAGCTTCGGCGGAGTACGCGCGATGACCGCAACCAGCGGCGGAGGATTCTCTCTCATGGTCGAGGCGCTCGGGATGGCCGGCATGACCGAGACGCCGGTGGTCGTCGTTGAGTCGCAGCGCGCCGGACCGTCCACGGGTCTCCCGACGAAGACCGAGCAGGGAGACCTGCGCCTGATGATCGGCGCCGGGCAGGGCGAGTTCCCCCGGGCGATCCTCGCCCCGTCGCATCCGAAGGAGGCCTATCAGGCGGCGATCGACGCCTTCCGGCTCTCCGAGGAATGGCAGACTCCCATCCTCCTCGCAAGCGACCTCCACCTGAGCGAGAACTACGCGACGGTCGACCGAGACGAGATCGCGCTGAACGTGCCGATCGCCCCGATCGCCACGGCGAGCGCACCGGCGACCGGCGAGTACCTCCGCTACGCCTACACGCCTTCCGGGGTGTCGCCCCGATCGGTCCCGGGGCAACCGGGCCTCCAGTTCGTCGCCGGGTCCGACGAGCACGACGCGAAGGGCCACCTCATCAGCGACGTCAAGGCCGGCGTGCCGATCTGGGTCGCCGAGCGGGCGAAGATGATGGACAAGCGGATGCGGAAGCTCGAGGGACTGCGCGCGGCCGCGCCACCGCCGCTGCTGGAGGGGCCGGCGGGCGCGGACCTCACCTTCGTGGCGTGGGGGTCGACCGTCGGGGCGATCCGCGACGCGATGCCGATCCTCGCGGCGCAAGGAATCTCCACCAACCTGCTCTTCGTGCGGACCGTGTACCCGCTGCGGTCCGACATCGTGCGTTCCGCTCTCGAGGGGGCGCGGGCCACGCTCTTGGTCGAAGCGAACTATTCCGGCCAGCTCGGGCAACTGATCCGTCAAGAGACCGGCCTCCTCCTTCCGCACCGACTGCTGAAGTACGATGGCGAGCCTTTCTATCCGCACGAGATCGTGGCGAAGGCACGGGAGGTGACCGGGCATGGCGGACACTAGCGCGCCGGCTCTTCGAGCATCGACCGGACCGGCGCTCCCGGTCATTGGCAAGTCCGACACCAAGCCGACCTGGTGCCCCGGGTGCGGGGACTTCTCGGTCCTGGCCGCGGTCGAGATGGCGCTCAAGCGCCTTCGGATCCCGAGCCACAACGTCGCGGTCGTATCGGGAATCGGTTGCTCGTCGAACCTTCCCCACTTCCTGTCGAGCTACGGCTTCCATGCGATCCACGGGCGCGCGCTCCCCGTCGCCGAGGGGATCCGTTGGGCGAACCACGGCCTGACGGTGATCGCGACCGGCGGGGACGGGGACGGCTTCGGCATCGGCGCGGGCCACTTCGTCCACACGATGCGCCGGAACGTCGATCTCACGTACGTGACCATGGACAACCAGATCTACGGCCTCACCACCGGGCAGGCGAGCCCGACGTCGATGATGGGGCAGCGGACGAAGTCCACGCCGAACGGGGTCATCGAGGCGCCAGTCGACCCGATCGCCCTTGCCCTCGCCTCGGGCGCGACGTACGTCGCCCGCGGGTTCAGCGGCGACGTCAAGCACCTCGCGGACCTCGTCGCGAACGGGATCCAGCACCGGGGGTTCTCGTTCGTCGACGTGTTCAGTCCGTGCGTCACCTACAACAAGCTGAACACCTTCGACTTTTTCCGTCAGCGGGTCTACAAGCTCGAGAACGCCGGGCATGATCCGACGAACCTCGGCCTCGCCTTCCAGCGCGCGATCGAGTGGGGCGACAAGATCCCGATCGGCCTCTTCTACACGGTCGATCGTCCCACCTACGAGGACCTCGAAGAGGTCCTGAGCGCCGGCCCACTCGCCCAGCAGCCCGCGGGCCTCGCCGGTCGCTCCACGCTGTTGGACGAATTCGCCTAGGCGGGCCCCGCGCGCCGCCGAGCGTCCCCGGGCCCGAAGCAAGGGTAATGCGGCCGGCCCATTCCCGGCGCCGAGGCACGAAACGGTGGCGGAACCGGCGGAACCGTCGCGCAGCGGCCTCAACGTCGTCACCCGCGGGACCCTTCTCCTCTTCGCCGCGACCCTCGTGTTCATCGGAGCGAGCTTCGTCTGGCGGGTCCTTTTGGTCCGGACCCTTTCGGCGACGGATTGGGACGCCTTCAGCGACAGCATCGCCATCGCCAGCGTGGTCGCGATGGTCGGAGGCTTGGGCCTGCAGAACACCCTCGCCCGCAACCTCCCGTACACGACCAGCGATCCCGAACGACGCGCCCTGGTCCGGACGGCCCTCCTCTACGGGGGCCTGAGCTGCGTCGCGATCCCGGTCGCTCTCTACTTCGCCGGACCCGCGATCGGCGCGGCCACCGGCTCCTCCGCGGTCACCCTCGGCGTGCAGATCATCGGGCTCGCGTGGGGCTTCTACGAGGCCGCGACGCTCCTGACGGCCATCTTCCAAGGGTTCGAGGTCGTCTGGCCGTACGCGGTCTTCGTCTACGTCGTGGGACCGGTCCTGTTCGTCGGACTGCTCGGGGCCGCCTACGCCGATCCGGCGCTGGGGATCAGCTACCCGTTCGCGCTGGGCGCCTACGCCGCGGCCTACGGTATCGCCTTCGGCCTCGCGCTCGCCTATACGTGGCGGAGCCTTCCGACGCGCCTGCCGCGGGGGTCCCGCGCGCCCGACCGGACGGTCCCCACCCTCCTCTTCGCGCTTCCCTTGCTCGGCGTAGCCGTCTTCAGCTACCTCAACGGCTACGCCGACACGATCGTCCTCGGGACGGTGCACTTCTCCGAGGTCGGGACGTACGTCGCGTCCCTGACGCTCGTTCGGCTATTGCCCATCGGGGTCACCGCGCTCTCGTTCATCATGCTCCCCGTCACCGCCCGGCTCCTGCGGACGGGCGAGCGGGCGGCCGCCGAAACGACGTTCGCGACGGCGACCAAATGGACTACCGTATTCAGCCTCCCGCTGTTCCTGATCTTCGTCTTCCTGCCCGGCCCGTCCCTCTTGCTCGTCTACGGGCCGGCCTACTCGTCGATCACCCTCCCGCTGATGATCGCCGGGACCGGGGGGTTCCTCTCGACGATCGTGGGGCCGTCCGCCGCCGTGCAGATCGCGCTCGCCCACACGCGCCTACTGCTGGTCAACGCGAGCGTCAGCGTCGCGGCCGACGTGATCCTGGCGCTCGTCCTCGTCCCCCCGTACGGGATGACCGGTTCGGCGATCGCCTGGGCCATTGCGGCGGTGGCCTATCCCGGCCTCGCCGCGGCGGAGCTCGCCTACCTCGACCGGATCCATCCGTTCCGGCGCACCTACGTGCTGCCGCTGATCGCGACGGCGCTGCCGGCCGCCCTCCTCCTGACCGGGCTTCGGTTCGTCCACGTTCCGGGGTGGTCGCTCATCGTCCTCGGCGCGCTGCTCGCCGTCTTCTACGTCCTCATGATCGTCGCCACTCGGAGCGTCGACCAGGGGGACTCGATGCTGCTGGGGATCGTGGAACGCCTGATCGGCCATCGTCTCGACTTCGCGCGCCGGATCGGGGCGTGGGGCCTCCGTCGCGGCGGAGCTCCTCCGACGGGCGGAGGACCCTAGCTCGTCCCGGGTCGGGGCCCTGCGCGGGGCCGCATCAAGGTCCGGGTCCGAGCGACACCCCGCACCGACCGTAGACCGGGGACGGGCCCGGCCGACTGCGGTGGGGAGGGTGCCTACCGAGAGGCCATCGCCCGGACTAGAGTTAAGAACCGCGCCAAGGATGCCGGCCGCATGGCGAGTGGACCGGGCGGCTCGGACGAAGCCGTCCTCGAGGCGCTGCGGCGCGCGCTCGCCGAGGCTCCGCAGCGACCGGCGGCCATCGAAGTCGACGTCCGGCTCTCCATCCTTCTCGGCCGGCAGCGCCCGTCGGTGAGCTGCGGAGGCTGCGCGACCCCGCTCGAATTCGAGGGGATTCCCGCCCGCACGAACCTTCGCCTCGGAATGCCGTTCCGCCTCGTCATGGAGAATTCCGCCACGTCGGCCTAGGCGAACGGGCCCACGGGAATCCGAACCGGAATGTCGATATCGATCATCGGGAGCGTGGTCTCGCTCATCACGACGACTCTCGGGGCGATCGGACTCGCGGGGGTGTTCGCGCTGATGGTCGTCGAGAGCTTCGGGATCCCGCCGCTCCCCAGCGAGATCATCCTGACCTTCAGCGGCTTCTTGGTCGCCGAAGGAACGTTCAACGTCTACGGCACCGTCTTCGCGGCGCTCGCGGGATCGATGGTCGGAGCGTTCATCGCGTACGCGATCGGTCGGTGGGGGCGGGAGTGGATTACCCGACCGCGCCCGACCGGCCTCCGGCTGAGTCCGGAGCAGCTGAGCCGCGTGGATCGGTGGTTCCAAGAGCGAGGCGACTGGGTCGTGGCCGTCGGCCGCATGCTCCCGGTCGTGCGCAGCTACGTCAGCTACCCCGCCGGTTTCGGCGAGATGAACCCGACGAAGTTCGGCGTCTACACGTTCCTCGGCTCGGTCCCGTTCACGCTCGCGCTGATCTACGCCGGGATCGTGCTGCGGGCGGATTGGAACGCCGTCACCCCTTGGTTCAACGTCTTCGACTACATCGTGGTCGCCGCGATCGCAATCGTCGTCGTCTACGCGATCCTCGCATGGAAGCGGTATGTCTCGTGGGATTGGCCCCCGCGGCGCCTCCCTCCCGGAACGCGCTCGGCCCGACCGCCCCCCTGAGGCCGGCCGATCACGCGGCGAACTCGGGCCGTCGGAGGACGCCGGTGGGAGTTCCGACGTACTCGCCCGCGAGGACGATCCGCTCCCCGGCCCGATAGTGCTCCTGGGGAAAGATCCCCTCATGCCCTTCGAAGGCGGTCCACCCGCACGGGGCGAAGAGGTCCCCGGCCGCAATCTTCCGGCGCGCGCGAAAGTCGACCACGAGGAGGTCGGCCCGGTGCCCGATCGCGATCCGGCCCCGGGGTTGCCCGATCCAGCGGGACGGCCGATCCATCGCGGCGGCGGTCAATCGAGCGAGGTCGAGTTCTCCGGCGCGCACTTTCGCGAAGAGGAGCGGGAGCATCGTCTGAACGTTCGGCATGCCGCTCGGGGCGAGCTCGAACGGCACGTCCTTGGCGCTCCCGGCGTGCGGGGCGTGGTCGCTGGCGAGGCACGGAACTCCTCCGCGGGCGAAGAGGTCCCAGAGCCGGGCGCGTTCCTCCTCCGATCGCACGGGCGGATTGACCTTTGCGAGCCCCCCGAGCGGGCTCGCCCGCGAGAGCAAGAGGTGGTGCGGGCTCGCTTCGAAGGAGTGGCCGGCCCGTGCGATGCGCTCGGCGATCCGCGCACCCGTGACGTGGGCGAAGTGCAGTCGGAGCTTGGGCGGCGATGCGGCGATCACTTCCTCGACCGCCGCCAGCTCGGCGGCCTGCGGGCGCGCGCGGTCCCACTCCGAAAGCGAGCGAGGGGGCGGTTCCAGGAGGAACCGGGCCGGATCCTCCGCATGCACCGTCAGCGGCAGCCCGCTCGCGGCCGCGCGTCGCAGGAGTCCCGGCACGTCCTCCCGCGCCGGGGGATTCTCCACCCCCGTGGTCGGGCTGAGGTAGAGCTTGAGCGCGCCGGCCCTCGTCGCGAGCTCGTCGATCCGCGATGCGATCGTCAGCGCTCCGTAGAGGAGCACGTCCACCGCGGCGCGCCCGGTAACCCGCGCGACCTTTTCCTCGAACGTCCGGGCGTCGGTCACCGCGGGAATCGTGTTCGGCATCTCCGCGACGAGCCCCACCCCTCCGAGCGCGGCTTCGATCGTGCCGGTGGCGATGCTCTCGGCGCCGTCGGATCCCCCCGGGTCGCGGAAGTGAACGTGGAGGTCGGTGGCGCTCGGCAGGATGATGCTCTCGCCCACGTCCCGCCGTTGCGGCGCGTGCAGGTCCCGCCCGAGGGCGACGATCATCCCGTCGTCGCCGATCCCGATCTCGATCGGCTGCACCCGGCCGTGGACGAGCCCTCGGCCGGCGAGGACCCATTCCGGCCGGCGCGCCGTGCGAGACGCCGAGGCCCGGGAGCGCGCCGAGGAGCGGCGTGGGGCCGGGACCATCGGGCGGGGACCGAGAGATGTCACATACCCTTTTTCCATCGAGAGCGATCGAGCCGAAGATGGCGAGGATCGGGAACGGTCGGGGTCGAACGACGTATGCGAAGAGCGGAGTCGACACGCGCGCCCGGGCCCGCTCGCTCCGCCCCCTCCTCGCCGCCGTAACGTATCGGCCGCCGAGGAGCCACGGCCGCCCGTTGGGCCCAGCGGGTCACTATGCGGGTCTCGTCCGGATCGGCCGAGAGACGATCGCGGTCACGACCGACACCGTCGGCACGAAGGTCCTGCTCGCCGAGCAGCTCGGGCGGTACGAGGAGATCGGGGAGGACGCGATCGCGATCAACGTCAACGATCTCGCGGCGGTCGGAGCCCGGGCCGCGGGGGTGGTGGACGTCATCAACTGCGCCCGCCCCGAGCCGACGATCTTCGCCGCCCTCGGTCGGGGGATCAACCGAGGGCTCGCGGCGGCCCAGTGCGCCCTGCTCGGCGGGGAGACCGCGGTCGTGCCGAGCCTGCTCAAGGCGATCGACGTCGGCGGGACGGCCATCGGCTTCTTCCCCCATGGGCGACGGCCGGTGACGGGCGCCGGCATCCGGCCCGGCGATCGGATTCTCGGCATCCCTTCGAGCGGGTTCCACGCGAACGGCTACACGTTGATCCGGGCGCTGATCCGCCAGAAGGGGATTGACCTCCACCGCCCTCGAAGCGGCGCTCGAACCCCGCTGGGCATCGAGCTGCTCCGCCCGACGCGTATCTACTGCCGGGCGATCGAATCCGTCGCGGACCGCCCGTACGTCCGGGGGTTCGCGCACATCACGGGAGGCGGAGTGCGCAATCTCCTCCGGCTGAACCCCCGGGTCGCCTACGTCCTCGATCGGTGGCCTCGCCCCACGGGGGTCTTTTCCTGGATCCGAACGCTCGGAGCCGTCGACGACCGGGAGCTATTCCAGACGTTCAACATGGGAATCGGCTTTGCCGTTATCGTCACTCGGCGCGGCGTCGGGCCGGCGATCCGCGCCCTCTCGCGGGCCGGATACGGCGATGCCCTCGAGATCGGCCGGATCGCCCCCGGAGCGGGGGTCGATCTGCCGGCGTGGCGGCTTTCGTACTCCGAATACTCATAGGCCATCGCCCCTCCCGAGATGCCGATGGCGATCGCACGCCCCGCCGCGTCCGTTGCCGCCGCGCTGGCGGTCGGGGCGGCGTTCGTGTGGTCGACGTACTACGTCTTCGTCGTCT
>JAJYUO010000021.1 GCA_021792485.1 Thermoplasmata archaeon | reverse complement strand
ACGACCGGGCGGGCGAAGGGAACGACCTCGATCGGGATCGGGTGCCGGGTTCCCAGCCGCTGGACGAGCTTCCCTTCGTCGACGACGATCATCAGCCGACGCGAGAGCTGCGCCAGGAGCTTCTCCCGGAAGAGGGCCCCGCCTCCTCCCTTCGTCAGGTCGAGCGCCGCGCTCACCTCGTCCGCGCCGTCGATCATCAGATCGAAACGATCGTCGTCGCGGAGGCTCCGAACCGGCAGGCCAAGGGCGCTCGCCAGCTCCTCGGTCGCCCGGGAACTCGCCACGAAGGTGAAGCCGGGAGCCCGGGGAAACCGCTCCGCCAGCGCGCGAACGGCTCGGGCGGCGGTCGACCCGGTTCCCAGGGCGATCCGGCGCTCGCCGTCGATCCGGCCGACCGCCGACCGGGCCGCCGCCTCCTTGGCGGTCTCGGAATCCGGAGGCATGCGGAGCTGGTACTCCGTGGGCCATATAGAAGTGCATGCGAGAGAACCGCTCGTGAGCGCAAACTCAAATAGCTCGAACCGGACCCGCGGCGTAGCGCCTTCGGCGACGGGGGCGGTGATGGTCTAAACCTTGGCCGTAAACCTCCTCAACAGCCTCTGGGTCCTCCTCGCGGCCCTTCTCGTCTTCACGATGACGATCGGAGTCGGATTCCTCGAGGTCGGGGAGCTGGGGGGAGGTCAATGGCGGAGCCTCCTGAAGACGATGTTCATGACCTGCGCCGCGCTCATCCTGATGGCGTTCCTGGGCTTCGACCTCGCCTTCGCTCCCACCGTCGCGAACGGGATCATCGGCAGTCCGACGTTCCTCCCACCGTTCCTCGGGGCGTCCACCACCTCGACCAGCGGACTGCTGACCGGGGTCTGGTGGTCGACGGCGGCGACCACGGATCTCGCCCTCGGCCCGTACTTCCTGTTCGAGGCGGCGTTCGCCGCAGTCACGTTCGCGCTCGTCGGCGTCGTGATGGTCCGCAAGGTGAAGCTCCGCGCGGTCGCGCTCTTCGCGGTACCGTACTTTCTCGTGATCTGGACGCTGCCCGCAGCGTGGATCTGGAATCCCTCGGGCTGGCTCGCCCGCCTCGGGATGGTGGACTTGGCCGGGGGGCTCGTGGTCCACGCCGCGGCCGGCGCCGCCGGCCTCGCTGTCCTCGTCCGGATCTGGCAGGAGGAGAAGACCCGAGGACTCCACGAGAGCCCCCGGACGCCGGTCCGCGTCGATCCGACTTGGCTAACGTTCGCGGTTCTCCTCCTGTGGATCGGCTGGTTCGGGTTCAACCCCGGGAGCGTTCTCGCGTTCAACAGCGAGACGACGGTCGTCGTCCTGACGACGTTTCTCGCCGCCTCGGTCTCGTTCCTATCGGTGATGGGGTGCCGCCTCTGGCAGACAGGAAAAACCCCAGGGTACCTCGACTCCGCCAACGGGATCCTGATGGGACTGATCGTGATCACTCCGCTCGCGGGGTTCGTGAGCCCCCTCAGCGCGGTGATCCTCGGCGCCCTCTGCGGCCCTCTGTTCCTCCTCGGCGACTGGTTCTTCGGGAGGCTGCGGTGGCTCTCGGACCCGATTGGTTTGCTCCCCGGCCATCTGCTCGGCGGCCTCTTCGGCCTTGGTATGATCGCCTTCTTCGCCCAAACGCCGTTCGCCGCGGCGTCCGGATACCCGTCGCTGCCGAACGGCCTCTTCTTTGGGGGTGGAGAGGCGGCCGTGCACCAGCTCGGGATCGAGGGGGTTGGGGCCGTCGTGGTTATCGCCGTCGTCTTTGCGTTGTCGTTCGCGAGCATCTGGCTTATCGCCCGAGCGGTCGGCGGCATCACACGACCCGAGACGGCCCCGGCCGCTGCCTCGATCCCGCGCGAGAACCTCACCACGGCTCCGGCCGAGCTCAGCTGACCGTCGGATCGATCGACCGCACAAACCGTAAGACCCCTCGCCCCTCCGAGGGGCGATGCCCGACGTTCCGGCGAAGAAGGCCATCGTCCTGTCGATCGGCGGGTCCGTGTTCCGAACCGGCGAGGACGACGTTGCCTACTTGGAACATCTCGCGGACCTCGTCCGGCGCGTTGGCAAACGACAGCCGCTCGCGGTCACGGTCGGCGGCGGAAGGACCGCGCGGGAGTACATCGGCATCGGCCGCGAGCTCGGACTGACCGAGATCGAGCTGGACGAGATTGGGATCGACGTGACGCGTCTGCACGCTCGCATCCTCGCGGCCCGGGTCGGGCCTCCTACGCCGAGCCACCCCCCCACGACCCTGGCCGAAGCGGTGCTCGAGCTCCGACATGGATCGCCGGTCGTGCTCGGTGGCACCGAGCCCGGACACACCACCGACGGAGTGGCGGCGCTGCTCGCGGTGCGCCTTCGCGCGGCACGGCTCGTCAACGCCACGAACGTCGACGCGCTCTACGACCACGACCCGAAGCTCGACCCCAAGGCGCTCCCGATCCGACGGATTTCCTGGCCCCAGTTCCGGGAGCTGGTGCACGCGCAGTCCGACGGTCAACCGGGCCAGCAGTTCCTATTCGATCGATTGGGCGCCGACCAGCTTGCACGCGTCCGCATTCCGACCGCTATCGTCTTCGGAAGAGACCTGCCCAACCTCGAGAAGGCCCTCCTGGGGCGATCGTTCCTCGGTACCGAGATCTCCTAGGACCAGCGTCAAGAGGAGGAGCGCATCGGCTGTCGGATGTGGCGGATCGTCTTCCTCGGTCCTCCCGGGGCTGGCAAAGGAACGCAGGCGGCCGAGTTCTCCCGAGCGCACGGTATCGCCCATCTGTCGATGGGCGATCTGCTTAGGAGCGCGGTCGCGAACCGGAGCCCGCTCGGCCAGGAGGCCGACGTGTACATGCGGGCGGGGCAGCTTGTGCCGGACGAGCTCGTCCTGCGGCTGTTAAAGGAGCGCTTGGGTTCCCCCGAGACGCGCGCGGGATTCATCCTCGACGGATACCCCCGCAACCTCGCTCAGGCGAGAGAGCTCGAGCGCCTGACGCCCATCGATCGGGTCATCTCGTTCGACCTACCGGAGGCGGTGCTCGTGGAGCGACTCAGCCAGCGCCGGGTGTGCCCCCAGTGCAAGACCGTCTACAACCTGACGACGCAACCGCCGAAAGTGGCGGGGCACTGCGACAAAGATGGCTCCGAACTCATCCAGCGCTCCGACGACCGGCCCGATGCGATCCGGACGCGGCTCACCGTCTACGCGCGCGACACCGAACCGCTCCTCGAGTACTATCGGCGCAAGGGAATCCTGCGTTCGATCGACGCGAGCGGGACCCCGGTCGAGGTTGCGGCGCGCCTTCAGGCCGCCCTCACCTGACGGCGGCGCGTCCCCCTCGCTACGTTTATAGCGGACGCGCCCGTCTCGCCGAGCGTCCCGGCTTAGCTCAGTGGTAGAGCGGGGGACTGTAGGTGAGACTGCCGGATCCCCGGCGGCCCCCGTGGACATCCTCAGGTCGCCTGTTCGAGTCAGGCAGCCGGGACTCGCCGGACGAGCGACCCGATCCGCGCACCGGAACCAACCGGTCGATCCCGTGTGCGGGGGGTGGGACGATCCCGAGCGGCGGTCCCCCCCCTCCGAGCGGGCCACGGGCGGGCGATCGGCGGCATCGTGTCGTTCCGCACCGATCCCGCGGCCTTTGGTCCACTCGGTGCGAACCTGATACGCGTGGACGTGCTCCTCCCCGCCCGGAACCGACGACCTTTCCCTAGCCCGGTGCCTCGCGCCGGTGCCCGAACCCTGACGATCGGCGCAAATTGCATAGGGAGCAGATGCCATTTATGGACCCGTGGAGCCGGCGCGCACCCTCCGGCGCAGAAGGCGGTCTCCGTTCGCCCGGACGGTCGCGCTGTGGCTAGCCACCTTCGCGATACTGGGTTCCGTGGGGATCAGCGGTGGGGCCACACCGCAGGGCGCTCACGACGGGACGGTCGGCCCGTCGTCGGGGGGAGCCCCTACCTCGGTGCCCCCCTACGTGGGCTACACATTGAACCTGCTCAACGGAAGCCTTCTCCCCCAGAACGTGCCCTCGCCGGCGTGCTCGCTGCCCACGCCGGCGCCGTATGTGGTCCACATCCCGGAGGGACCGGAGGCCGCTCTCGCTCTCCCGGCCCTGGGGGAGCTCTTCGTTGCGTGTCCTACCGGCAACCTTCTCGTCATCAACGGCACGACCGGCGCCCTTCTCGCCCGCGTCGTGGTCGGATCGCGACCGGTCGCGCTCCTTGCCCAAAGTTTGGTGGGATCCGACCAGGTGTACGTCGCAAACGCAGGTTCGAACAACATCAGCATCGTCTCCACGGCGACGGATCGCGTGGTCGGGACACTGACGGTTCCAGTGGGAGCCGTGCCGTCCGGGCTCGCGCTGGGTCCGCAAGGAACGTCCCTCTATGTCACCGAACGGGGATCCAACTCCGTTAGCGTATTCAACACGCTCACGCGGACGCAAGGGGGATCGATCTCGGTAGGAACGGCACCGAACGGTATTGCATTCGACCCGTTCGACGGTCGACTGTACGTCGCGAACTCGGGCTCGGACACCGTCAGCGTGATCGCCCCGGTAACGAACACGGTGGTGTCGGTCGTCGGAGTCGGCGATGCTCCCGCGGGGGTTGCCATCTCGGGAGTGAACGGTGAGGTCTACGTGTCGAACACGAACTCGAGTTCCGTTTCGGTCATCTCCGCCGTGAACGGATCCGTCGTCGCGACGGTCGCGGTGGGCCCGAACCCCCGCGGTCTCGCCTACTCCCCCTCAGATCAATCCATCTATGTGGCCGATGAGGGGGGAAACTCGGTCTCCGTGATTGGCGATAACGGCGTGGTGACCCGTACGATCCAAGTCGGCGTCAAGCCGCTGGGAGTCACCACATCTCCGAGCGGGATCTACAGCATCAACTCCGGCTCCTACAATCTCAGCGAAATCGCACCGGGTTCCGCGACGGTCGGCGCGACCCTGACGGTCGCGACATCTCCCCGGGGGATGGCGTACGACCCCTCGAGCGATCACCTCTTCGTCCCGCTCGGAGGGAACGATAGCGTCGCGGTGATCGACACCCTGACGAATCGGATGGTCGCCACGTTGCGCACGGGACTCGAGCCGGCGCTGGCGACGTACGACCCGTACAACGGCCTCGTCTACGTCGACAACCATGAGGAGGACTCGATTTCCGTCATCAACGGAACGACCGACACGGTCGAGCGTACGTTCGGGGTCGGCCAGGGCCCGACCAGCATGGTGGTGGACCCGGTCTCCCAGCACCTGTTTGTGGGGATCGGGCACTCGCGCCTCGTCGAGGTGTTCAACACGTCGACGTACGCCCTCCTCAAATCGATCCCCGTCGGCAACACGCCGTACGGAATGACGTACGTGCCGCTGGATGGGGGCCGCGTGTTCGTGACGAACTATCGTTCTGGGAACCTCACGGTCATCGATCCTGCGACCGAGACGGTCGTAGGGAATTATCCGATCGCCGCCAACGTCACTTTGATGGCCTACGACGCGAGCAACGAGATCGTCTACATCTCGTCGTTCGCGACCGGGCGCCTCTACGAGTTCAATGCCTCGACCGATACGGTCGTTGGTAGCATCGCGGTCGGCTCATCGCCGATGGGCGTGCTGGCGGGCGGGCCCGGGGGGCTCGTCTACGTGGTCAACTATGGCTCGACGAACCTAACCGCGATCGATCCGGTTACGGAGACGGCCGTAGGATCGGTGCCGGTCGCCGCCGAGCCGATCGCGGCCGCGCTCCTCCCGAACGGAGAGACGTATGTGACCAACGCCGGGGCCAGCTCGATCTCGATCCTTCTGAACAACTCGCTCGTCGGCCTCCGTCTCTCTCCGAGGTCGTCGCGGGTCGCCCCGGGCGCTTCCACGCCCGTGGTCGCGATCGCGAGCTGCGCCTCCGGCCCGTGTCCCAGCAGCGTTCTGTTTCGATGGGCGATTTCGGGCACGAGCGGCTCGTTGAATCGATCGACCGGCTCGAGTGTCACGTTCTACGCCGGAGCGACGGGCGGAAGTGCGAATGTCACCGTACGGGCGGTGCTGGGTTCGGTCAACCGGACCGCCGCCGTCGCGATACAGGTCGGTTCGGGCCCGGGGCCTCCGACCCTCTTCGGCTTGCCGGCGAGCGCGGCCTATGCCGTGATCGCGAGCGGCGGCATCGCAGCCGCGGCCGTCGTTGTGGCAATCGTCTGCGTCCTGCGGTCAAGGCGGGGAAGTGGCTGATCGGCCGGGGCCTTCTCCGCCCGGAAGCGCACGCGACGCCGGCGCTCGGTAGGAAGCCCGCCCCCGCTGGCGCGCCAAGGTCGGCATCGCAAGCGACCGGATGATCGCGCGGGGCCCGGGATCGTCGGAAGTTCCTTCCTACGGTCAAACTTCCTGTCTTGGTGATCGCGGACCGGAACCCGGGGAGCCGTCCCGCGCGCCGCGCTCCGCAGGCGCCGGCGAGCGTTTCGGCCCTAGGTCAGAAGGACGTCGCCCCGCGACAGAATCTCCACGACCTCGGGTCGGATGATCTCCGACGGAAGCTTCTCACCTTTGGCGAGCGCGGCCCGGATCCGGGTTTGGCTCGTGTCTAAGTGCTCGGAGGCGCCGTGACCGCAGGTCTTCGGGGTCGCCATCCAGCCGCATCGTCGGCAGAAGAACGTCTCCGCGAACTTGATCGGGCGAACGTCGATCGCGTACTCGTCGAAGATTCGCTGGCAGGCGTACGGGTCGTAGTACTTGCCCAGGCCGGCCTGGTCGCGGCCCACGATGTAGAGACCGCATCCGTAGTTCTTGCGAACGATGGCGAGGAAGAGCGCCGCCTTCGGCCCCGCGTAGCGCATGGCGATGCTCAGGGAGGCGAGCAGGACACGGTCGGCGGGATAGTAGCGATCTACGAGCGTCCGATACGCCTCCAGGATGATCTCCGGCTTATAGTCCCCCTTCTTGAGGCGCCCGAGCACCGGGTGCACCAGAAGTCCGTCGACGTCATCCCGGTCGAGCGTGCACCGCTGCAGGTACTCGTGCGCGGTGTGCGGCACGTTCCGGGTTTGATAGGCGGCTACGTTCTTCCAACCCCGCCGGGAAAACTCCTGCCGAGTCTCCGCCGGGCTGAGCTCGAACCTCCCGGTGGCGTGATCAAGACGTCGAAGGAGGTCGATCGGGCCGGCAACGGCCGTTTCGCCAAGGGACGAAAGATCGGCCACATTGGGGTGCGCCGTGTCCTGAGTTCCGTAGGTGCTCTGCGCCAGCCGCGCGCGATCGTAGCGAAACTTCTCCTCGATGTGAAGGAGGGCGAACGGTTCTCCGTTCAGGTCGGTAAGGAGAGCCTCGTCCCCCGCCGAGAGACCGGCGACGACCCGCTCGTTCTCCTTCCCAGAGGGGGTCAAGAGGATCGGCATGGTCCAGGGAAGGTCGTTCGAAAGCCGCCCGCGGGCCAGCACCGACTCTAGGTCCGACGAGCCCTGAAAGCCTTCGAGGGGGCTGTAGGCACCCAGCCCGATCTTCTCGGCGTCGTAGACTTGATCGATGAACGGTTGAATCCGAGGCAGCACGCTCCGCTCGGCCAACCGGCGATCCCGTTCGACCGGGGAGACGGTCCGCTCGACGAGACGACCTCCGTGCGGTGGGGGGATCATGATCGTGCGACCTTCCCAGACAACTCGGAGTTATAGCGTGCGAGCTTCCGGGAGGCTAGGGCCTCCGGCCGGAGGACCCAGGGAAGGTGGCGGGTCCACCCCCGTCGTGTCCATCGGGGAACGCCGCGCGGCGAACTTCTGAGGAGAAGTCATATCTCCAAGACGGGCCTGCTGTCCTCAGGCTCATGCCGGTAGCAGGGGAGGGTCCGAACCCGGTCGACCTGCGGTCGTTCGACCGCGAGATGAACGAGAAGGTCCTTAAGTACGGATCCCGCGACGACCGCCCGTGTCCCATGTGCGGAAAGGTCGGGTACCGCCGAGTCGCCGACTCGGAGATTGTCGCGCTGTTCGCCTGCCGTCTCTGCGGCCATCAGGAACAGGTGCTGCACGAAGCCGGCGCTCAGGCACCTCCTCCGTTCCGCGAGTACCGCGAGGGACGGGGCCTTCGCGCAGACGCCGAAGACTATAACGCGGCGGAAACGGACGGCGGGGAGCCATGAGAATGCCGCGGTCCCGATGGACGCCTCGGGGGTCTCGCCGACAGCCGAGACGCGATTCGCTCGTTCGACGCGGACGCCACCGGCGGTCTGCCGATCCGATCGATCCTCTGGACGTGGCGATTCTGGCGGCGCTCCAGGACGACGGGCGGGCCTCGCTCCGAAGGGTCGCGCGCACCGTAGGGGCGAGCGTGACGACGGTCAGCAGCCGCGTCCGAAACCTCGAGCGGACGGGCATCCTCCAAGGTTTCGTGCCCTTGGTGAGCGTGCAGCGGCTGGCCGCTGTGGGCCGGTCCCCCGACTGCGTCGTGCTCTACATCCTGCCCAGTCGCGCCACCCCCGAAGGAATCGCCCAGGTAGCTCGGGACGTCGCCCGGGAGCCCAATGTCTGCTACCTGTTCCAGCTCGCCGACTCGAGCGAACTCATGGCGCTCGCCTCGTCGCACTCCATTCCGGAGACGGCGCGGACCGTCCGGGCGATCGGCCAGGTACGCGGCGTGCGTCGCGTGCGTTCCGTCCCGATCCTTCAGGTCCACAAGGAGCGTCCCGGTCACCCGGTCGGATCGCCCGTCCTCGAGTCCCAAAGACCGACGCGCCTGCCCGGTATCGTTCGCTGATGGGCGTCGGAGCGCCCGCGCTCGCGACGCATGGCAAGCTTTATCACGGCACCATCGTTTCGATGAGTGGACGATTGTCCACCCACCTTCCATGAGTGTGGTCGCTCACCTTCCGCGACGTGCCCTGACCCTCGCCGAGGAGGAGTCGGCGTCGCCGCCGGCCATGGAGCTCACCGGTCGGCGTAAGATCGCCGACGGCGATCGGGCGCTGGCGGCGACGATCTTCGACGAATTTCACGCCGATCCGCGGTACCGCGAGTTCGTCCTCGGTTGTCTCAATTGCGGGGAGTGCACCACCGGTTGTCCCGCCGCGCGCTTCTATGACTTCTCTCCGCGCGAGATGCTGCAGATCGCGGCCAATGGGGACGCCACGACGCTCTGGGATGCGTTGCAGGAGAAGATCTGGGCGTGCTGCCAGTGCTACACCTGCAACATGCGCTGCCGGTTCGGGAACGACATCGCCGGGATCATCAGCGTCATGCGCGAGCTGTCGGTGATCCACGGGCTAGAGTCGACGCGACGAACGCTCGCACCGTTCGGCCGTTCCTTGACCTTGCTCATGACGGTGGGCACGCAGGTCTCCTCCGATATGATCCAGCCGGACTTCTTTCGAGATTGGGGCCCGTTCGCGACCGGCTCCGACAAGGTCTGGCAGGTGAGCCCCGAGGTGATGCGCAAGGCGATTCCGGTGGACGTCTTGCAAACGACTCGCTCCGCCTGGGAGGTGTCGGTACAGACGTCGCTCGAGCTCTTCCGCATCTACGAGGAGACCGGGGTGCTCGACATGCTGCGCGGCCTCGATCCGGACCTGACGGAGATGCTGGTCGATATCGTCGAGGAGCGGCGAGAGGAGTTCGCGGAGGCGCGCGAGCGATTTGCGGCCGATCTCGCCGGCCAGCGCGGCACGGTCGCGACATTCACGGGATGAGGTGAGAACGTTGTTGAGCGCGGGCGAGATCCGCAAGGTCGTGGAGGAGCGCACCCTGCACCAGAAGGGAACCGGCAAGCGTGTCGTCGATGTGCGGGAAGAGATGGAACGGCTCGAGGAGCGAGGGGAGATTCTCATCCACCGAATCCGCCCGGAGAACCGGCCCGTTACCGCCACCACGCTGTTTGGATGGACGAAGCGGATCCCGACCGATCGGCTCTGGCACCACAAGTCGTGCGGCCAATGCGGGAACATCCCGGGGTATCCGTCGTCGCTCCTCTGGTTGATGAACGAGACCGGGCGGACCTACCTGAACGAACCCCACCAGACTTCGTGCACGGCGTGGAACTACCATGGGACGGCGACATCGAACCCGGTGGCGCTCGCGGCCGTCGCGGCGCGCAACTTCCACCGGGCCTACGAGACCGACCACTTTCCGCTGATCCACTGCGGAACCAGCTACGGGGACTACAAGGAGATGCGCAAGCTCTTGGTCGAGAACGGCGCGGTCCGAGAGAAGGTCCGTTCGATCCTGAGGAAGATGGGACGCGACTTGGTCCTCCCGGAAGAGATCGTCCACTACTCCGAATGGGTGCACGCGATGACGCCGGAGTTGATCGCGCGGCAGAAGCACGACGTCCGCGGCATCGTCGCGACCGTGCACGAGCCGTGCCACTACTACAAGATGGTCCCCGAGGACGCCGTCTACGACGAGCGGGTGTACTCGGGCCAGCGTCCGGCGGTTCCGTCGGGGATCCTGATGGCGCTCGGAGCGACGGTGGCCGACTATTCGACCTGGTACGACTGCTGCGGTTTCGGTTTTCGGCACATCCTGAGCGAGCGGGAGTTCAGCCGGTCCTTCGCGAACCTTCGTAAGATCCGGCCCATGGTCGAGGAAGCGCACGCGGACGTCGCGATCACGAGCGATACCGGCTGCGTCACGACGCTCGACAAGAGCCAGTGGATCGGGAAGGCGCACGGCCTATCCTACATGCTCCCCGTGCTCGCCGACGTGCAGTTCGCCGCCCTCGCGTTGGGCGCGCATCCGTACAAGATCGTGCAGGTCCACTGGCACTCCGCGCCGACCGAGGACCTATTGACGAAGATGGGAATCGATTGGAGGACCGCCAAAGCGGAGTTCCAGGAGTACCTTCGAGCGCTGAAGAACGGCGCTCGGCCGGAACTGCTCCATCCGGCCCACGGAGAGATCGAGCAGTTCTTCGCCATCAACAAGGGTCAGGTCCTTCCGGACGAAGCGCGCAGCGCGCCCTCCGACCCGTCGATCGCTGGGGAAGAGGGGGGGCGCGATTGAATCCGGTCCTGGTCTTGGGAGGCGGCCCGGCCGGGCTCAGCGCCGCCGGCGAGCTGGCAAGCCTCGGCGCCTCCGCGATTCTCGTCGAGCGGGAGAGCTATCTCGGGGGGAACCCGAAGCGATGGCAGTATTCGCTGCTCGCACCCGACCTAAAGCCCGCGGAGGAGGTCATGGGCCCTCTGCTCCGCAAGGTCGAGGGCAACCCCCGCATCGAGGTCCGCCTCTCGACCACGCTCGCGAAGGCGGACGTCGTGGAGAACGGGTATCGCGTCACGCTCCGGGCGGCGGGCACGCGCGAGGAACGGGACGTCTCGTCGGTCATCGTCGCGACCGGCTTCGATCACTTCGACTCCCGTCGGAAGTTCGAGTACGGGTACGGGCGCTACCCGGACGTGCTCGATTTCAAGGAGGTCGAGCGGATGCTGCACGACGATCGCGTCGTTCGCCCGTCGGACGGGAAGCCGCCGAAACGGATCGCGTGGGTCCTCTGCGTCGGCTCCCGAGACATCCAGGTCGGGAACCCTTGGTGCTGCCGGATGGGGTGCGTGGTGAGCATCAAGCAGGCGGTCGAGGTTCGCCAGAAGCACCCGGAGATCGACGCCTACGTCTACTACATGGATATCCGCACGTACGGCCTCTGGGAGGACCTCTACTGGAAGTCGA